>JAFADI010000036.1 GCA_023424965.1 Bacillota bacterium | reverse complement strand
TGGCCTGCTACAACGGTCTGGTCATCTGGCCGGCCTATGGCTGCCTGTATACAAAGCAGCAGATCCCCTGCAAATTCTGCTGCATTCCGGGAGACTATGATGAAACGAAAATATTGATCAATCATGACGGCTGGATTGAGAACATGGTGGACGCGGTTGAAACGGCGGTAAACGAGCTGGGGCCGGATATCCGGAACTGTTCGCTGACGGTGGATGCGGGAACGCTCCCCGGCAGGGACAAGGGAGCCTGGGCCTATATCAAGGTGCTGGAGGCCGTGAAGGCCAGACTGGGAAAACTTCCGGAGACCATCTACATCCGTGCGGTCATCGAGCCCCCTCATGACGAGGAAACTCTTTACAAATTAAGGGATGCCGGTTTCACCAGCATACAGTGCGATGCGGATGTATATGACAACGACGAACGCGCAAACATCATGCCAAATGCAAAGGGAAAGAGGCCCATCGGCGACTATGAAAAAGTGCTGAAAAAGGCAAAGGAAATCTTCCCCGGTGAGGTTGCCAGCCAGCTGGTTGCAGGGATACAGAAGGATGAAAACCTGCTGAAGGGCGTGGAGCATTTTGCCAGCATCGGCGTGCCTACGCTGGTTACCCCCTTCCTGCCTTTCGGACAGGGAGCCAAGCTGAGGAGGGAAGAGGGAATCCAGGTGCCCGATGCGGAGAAGATGAAGAGAATATACCACCAGGCAGCGGAAATCCTCACCAGGAACAATGTGTCGGCTCCTGAATTCAGAGGAGGAGTCAGTTCTCTGGCGGAGACCATGGGAAGAAGGCTTAAGAGAGTACCATCCCTGACAAACAACAGGGTGGCGTCTCTTGCAAGCAGCTTCTAAAGACGGGTGAATAGTACTTCGACTGTAATTGTGCAGGCCCTCCGTAGTATCAGTACAACATTCTTATACTACGGAGGGTCTGCATAAAAAATAAGATAAAAATAAAAGCTTTCCGGAATAAATGTAAAGGAGGGTATCAAGGTGAGCATCGAAGCAAAAAAAACAAATGGAATTGCGGTCCGCACCCCGGAGCAGAGAGAGGCGGTACGGGCAGGGCCGGACGGTAGCGAGAGCTTTGCGGAACAGTTTCTGGGAGCTATCCATGCCGGCGGTGATTTATTCAAAAAAATACTCGGGATCATTATCTTCCTGATCGCCTGGGAAATCGCTCCCAGGGCTGGTCTGGTGGATTCCATCTTCATACCGTCTTTCTCAAAGGTGGCTGTAAGTTTTTACAATCTTATCGCTTCCGGGGAGCTGCCTTACCACACGTTTGTAAGCCTTAAAAGAGCCGTTGCCGGTCTCATCATCGGCATTCTGGTTGCTGTCCCGCTAGGACTTTTGATTGGCAGGTTCAAATCGGCTGAAAGCTTTCTTGACCCTGTGCTGCAGACCTTCAGGCAGACCTCCACCCTTGCGCTGCTGCCGGTTTTCATCCTGCTGTTCGGGCTGGGAGAGACCTCGAAGGTACTGATGATATACTGGGGGGTGCAGTGGCCCATCCTGCTCAGCACCATCAACGGAGTGAAAAATATCGACCCCATTCTCATTAAATCTGCAAAATCCATGGGAGCGTCCCACATCGAAATATTTGGCAAGGTCATCGTGCCCGCTACGCTGCCTTCCATATTCACGGGTATAAGGCTCGGGGGAACCTCTGCCATATTGCTGCTGATTGCGGCGGAGATGGTGGGGGCCAGCGCCGGACTGGGATTCCTGGTGTTTGACTTCGAGGTCAAATACGCCATTCCGGAAATGTTTGCAACCATCGTCACTTTTTCCATACTTGGACTTGTTTTAAACTATTTTCTTGTCTATCTTGAGAAAAATGCCACCCGATGGCAGGAACAGAAAATTTCATTGTGAGGGGAGAAGCTTATATGAACAAAAAGGTTTTGATAACTGTGATTGTGGCAGTGGTTATAATCGCAGGAGGCGTGTTTGCCGCAACCCGGTATGCTGAAAACAATAAAAAAGACACCAGCGCCCTGGCGGAAGGCGAAATTGTTGTAAAAATTCCCACCATACAAAGCGGAGGCCCTTGCCTCATTGCCCAGGAGCTGGGATTCTTCAAGGAACAGGGCATAAGGATCCAGGAGGTGGGAGCGGTCCCCGGCGGAAACCAGCTCCAGTCGGTCATTACGGGAGACATTGATTTTACTGTGGGAAATCATGCCGACAGGGAGATCGAGGCACTGATAAAGGGGATACCCGCCAAGGTCATCCTGGCCCAGAGCGAGACTACCGAGGATATGCCCCATATGCGGTGGATGGTGCCCAAGGATAGCCCCATCAAGTCAGCCAAAGACCTGATAGGCAAAAAAATAGCCATGTCCTATATCACCGGAGGCTGCCCCGTCACCAATCTGAGGGAATACCTGAAGCAGGGAGGAGTGGAACTGAAAGAGGTCAACATGATACAGATGGAGGACAACATGCAGGCTGCAGCCTTGAAGCAGGGTCTTGTGGACGTTGCTACCATCCATGCCCCCCTGTCCGGACTTTTGAGGAAGCAGGAGGGGGCGAACGTTTTGTTCTCGGATTATGATACCTTCCAGACCCGGGCCGGGAATAATATGGCCACCAGCGAGAAAGTAATCAAGAACAATCCGGAAAAAGTGCGCCGGTTTGTGGCGGCCATCGTAAAAGCCCAGCAATGGATTAACAACAACCACGACGAAGCCGACAGGATCTATGCGGAGAAGTTGAAGCTGAAGCCTGAGGTGGCCCAGTATTTCGACAGGACCCATTACAGTGATACGGGCCTTGAGACGGATGAAAGGATCCAATTGTGGATCGATGAGCTGGTAAAGGCGGGCGAGATCAAAGAAGGACAGGTAAAGCCTTCGGATGTCTATACCAATGAATTCAATCCCAACTATAAAAAAGTAAGTTCAAAGGAGTGAGAGAGCATGTCTGCAGGTTTACAATATGCCGGGGGTGGGGCTTCCATACAGGCGTCGGCCCCCCTGGAGCTTTCAGAGGAAAGAACCCGGTCCGCTTCGCCGAATCTGGGTAAGATTGTCATTGAGGGCATAAGCCGCGTTTATGAAATCAACAATGCCAGGGACAAAAAAGATTTTCTGGCGATAAAAGACGTCAACATCGAGGTGAAGAACGGAGAATTCCTTACCATTGTGGGCCCAAGCGGATGCGGAAAATCAACGCTCCTTGACATCATTGCGGGACTGGCAAAGCCCAATTCGGGAAAGATTTATATTGACGACAAGGCCGTCAGCGGACCCGGACTGGACCGGGGAATCGTGATGCAGAGCTATGCCCTTTTACCCTGGAGGACGGTGCGCCAGAATATCGAGTTCGGACTTGAGATAAAACGGATTTCCAAGTCCCACCGCAAGAGCATAAGCCAGAAATATATCGAGCTTGTGAATCTTACGGGTTTTGAAGACCGGTATCCCTATGAACTGTCCGGGGGAATGAAGCAGAGGGTGGCCATTGCCAGGGCCCTGGCCTATGATCCGGAAGTGCTGCTGATGGATGAACCCTTTGCCGCCGTTGACGCCCAGACAAGGGAAGTGCTGCAGGACGAACTTCTGCGTATATGGGAAGAGACCCATAAAACCATTATTTTTGTCACCCACAACATTGATGAGGCTGTCGCCCTTGCGGACAGGGTCGCCGTCATGTCTGCAAATCCCGGGACCATCAAGGAAATTATCGACATCAAGCTGCCCAGACCGCGCCGGATAGACGACCTGAGGACCTCTGCGGATTTTGGCTGGATAAAGCATAAAGTGTGGAAGGCTCTGCACAATGGCGAGCAGGAGGGCCGATCTGAAGCAAAGGAAGACAGGGATCTGGCGGAGGAAATTTCCTCAAGCGCCGTCATATAAAAAAGGGTTGAAAAGAAATGGAACTCCGGGAATTGGTGCGGACTGGTTCAACTTGAGGATGTGATTACATGAAAGAAAGCATAGCGTTAAAGGTATACGGAATGACCTGCACTTTGTGTTCTACCGCCATCGAAGCCAGCCTGGAAAGGCTGGAAGGGGTGAGCAGGATATCCGTCAGCTATGCCACGGAAAAGGCCCTCCTGGAATATGACGGGGAGCTGGTGAAGCTGCCGGAAATAAAAAAAACCATTGAGTCGCTGGGCTTTGCCGTTGAGGAAAACGAGGCTCCGGGAGAAGCAGGGATTGATAAAAGTCTTGTTGAAAGGAAAAAGCTGCTGAAGGCCCTGGTGTGTTCGACGGTCTTGAGCCTGCCCTTGCTGCTTGCCATGATTGTGGGCGGTATGGGAATCTGCGAACAATATTTCAATTTTTCAGAACAGTCGAGATTTTCGGAATTTGTGCAGCTGTTGAACTATAAATACAACTTGAAGCTGCTCCACGACTGGAGGCTGCAAGTGGCCCTTGCGACGCCCATACAGTTTGTCATCGGCTTCCGGTTTTACAAGAACTCCTTTTATGCATTAAGGGCCGGAATAGGGACCATGGACCTCCTGGTGGCGGTAGGGACCACTGCCGCCTATTTCAGCAGCCTTTATGTGGGGATATTCGACAGCAGAGAGTACGCCTACGGCATGAAAAACATCTATTTTGAGGCCTCCTCCCTGATCATCACGTTGGTGCTTCTGGGCAAATACCTTGAAGCCGCCGCGCGGGGCAGGACATCAAAGGCCATAAAAGCCCTCATCGAACTGAAGCCAAAAACCGCAAGGGTGATTGTCGATGGAGAAGAGAGGGAGATACCCATCGGGCAGGTTGCGGTGGGAGATATTGTGGTTGTACGGCCGGGAGAAAAAATACCCGTTGACGGCAAGGTGGTCCGGGGCTTTTCAACGGTGGATGAGTCCATGCTGACAGGGGAAAGCCTCCCGGTGGAAAAAAAGGTAAAGGATTTTGTCGCCGGAGCTACCCTCAACAAATTCGGCACCTTCGAATTCCAGGCCACCAAAGTCGGAAGCGAAACGGTACTGGCCAACATCATAAAAATCGTGGAGGAAGCCCAGGGAAGCAAGGCGCCCATCCAAAAGATGGCGGACAGGGTGTGCGGATTGTTTGTCCCGGCAGTTCTGGCAATCTCCCTGGGCACGTTTTTATTCTGGTTTCTCATTATCTATGACCGGGTGGTTTTCTTTGTGGATAAGCCCATCATTTATGCGGTTTCGGTGCTGGTGGTATCCTGCCCCTGCGCCCTGGGCCTGGCAACGCCAACGGCCATCATGGTGGGCATGGGGAAAGGGGCCGGGCAGGGATTGCTGATCAAAAACGGCGAGAAGCTGGAAACGGCGTGCAAAATTGATACGGTAGTGCTGGATAAGACGGGCACTCTTACCATGGGAAAGGCGGAAGTGACAGACATTCTCCCTCTGGGTCCGAACAAGGAGAAGTGGGAGAGGGATGAGCTGCTGCGGCTGGCTGCCTCGGCCGAAAAAAAATCCGAGCATCCCCTGGGAAAGGCAATCTATGAAAAGGCAAAGCAGCAGTTCGGCAAAGAACCGGAAGACCCTGAAGACTTTGAAGCAATTCCCGGCAAAGGGATCTGCGCGGTGGTAGAAGGCAAAAGGATAAGGATGGGAACGGCAGAACTGATCGGAGGGGTCTATGACGGGTTGGGAAACCCCGACACCTCCCTGGACGCTTTGAGGGAAGAAGGAAAGACTGCCGTATGGATGACCGTTGATAACGTTTTGACGGCTGCCATTGCACTGGCGGACCAGATAAAGCCCCATGGGGCCGAAGCCGTATCCCGCCTGGAAAAGCTTGGCCTGCAGGTATACATGCTCACGGGGGATAACAGTAAAACAGCCCAGGCGGTGGCTTCCAAAGCAGGAATAAGGAATGTGCTGGCAGAGGTGCTGCCGGAGGGGAAGGCAGAGGAAATCGAGAAGCTGAAGAAAGCGGGAAAGACCGTCGCCATGGTGGGAGACGGCATCAACGACGCGCCCGCCCTTGCCGCTTCCCATGTGGGCTTTGCCATGGGGGCAGGCACCGATGTGGCCATTGAAACAGGGGATATCGTACTCCTGAAGGATGACCTGCGGGCACTTTCCTCCGCCATCCTTCTCTCCAGGAAAACCATGGCGAAAATCAAACAGAACCTGTTCTGGGCATTTATATACAATATCCTGGCAATTCCCTTTGCCGCCTCCGGCAATCTGAACCCGGTGGTGGCCGCGGCTGCCATGGCTTTGAGTTCCATATCGGTGCTTTTGAATTCCCTGAGTCTTAAAAGGCTGAAGCTTGAATAAGAATTGCAGATTTGTATTTGGAGTATGGCGAAAGGAATGAAGGTTATCATGAAAATGCAAAGTGCTGAGCAGGCATATGAAAAAGAGAGGCCTGGAAACGGGAAAGAGGACTCCGGCAGCAGAAAATCCTGGCGGAAGGCGTATATAGGCATCGCAGTTGCCACTACCGCCGCGGCGGTTATATATACGGTGCTCAGAACCATTTGCGGGATTGATCCGGCACAGGGCATTGCAGATCTGGTTTTGCTGAAGGGCCTCCCGGAGCTCGGTCCCGATGCGGGTTACGGAATACTGTTCCTCTTCGGAGCCCTGACGTCTTTTCACTGCGTGGGAATGTGCGGAGGCATTGTCCTGTCCCAGACCGTTGGGAATAGCGATTCAATTCCTATAAATAAAGCAATGGCTTCCGCCGCTCCTTCCGCTCTTTACAATCTTGGAAGGGTCGTTTCCTATACGGCTGTGGGAGGAGTTGTGGGGAGCCTGGGGTATGCAGTGGGGTTTACAGGCGTATTGAAAGGCCTTGTGCCCATTGTGGGAGGACTTTTTGTCATTATCATGGGAATGAGCCTTCT
>JAFADI010000255.1 GCA_023424965.1 Bacillota bacterium | reverse complement strand
CTTTGCTTTCCAAAAAGCAGCAGTTGAAATGTTCCAGAATGTCATTGACCAGGACGGTGTAATAGAATCTGACCTGGACCGGATAAATGAGCATTTCCTTAAATGCCTGCTCAAGAGCTTCGATAAGCTCTGAAGCCTTCTGGTAATCTTCTTCGTCAAGACGGCTGATCAATACTTTTGAATACTTCTCTTTGAAGTCAACGATATTAATCTCTTTAAAGTCAATATCTTCAAAGAGGAAGATGTCTTTTTTCAAATCATAGAAGGTCAATTGCAGCTTTTTTATGCATTGTTTATAGCTCTCACTGGCACAGGCGATATCGGTGAATTTATTGCCTGCCACCACGCTCATCTGGATATTGGCATACCGGGCGATGGAACTCTTTATTCTTTTGAGCATGGTTCCCACATTTTCCTCGTCGAGGATTTTTCTGCCCATTAAAATGCTGAAGCAGTTTTCCTTTGTGCTCAGCAAATACTCCAGATTGTTTTCATTCAATATCTCCGTCACAACGTTGATAATGGCAAAATTGATCAATTGCCAGTCCTTGTCGCTGAATTTACTGTTTTTCTCCAGATCATTCTTATATAAAACCGCTATCAAAAATTCCATATCCTTTACTTTCATTCCCAGGCACTCGCAGCGGGAGAGAATCTCACGATCCATGGGAATATTGGGGTTGATCAAATCATTAAAAAGTTTTTCCTTGAGTACGTCGATATTTGAACTGATCTGGTTCTCAAGGTAGGAATACCGCTCCAGCTTTCCCGCTTCTTTATTCAGTTCCATGTGGATGTTCTTCATGAGATGGATTAACTCCGCATCTTCTATCTCTGATTTCAAGATGTAATTGGACGCTCCGAATTTTAATGCTTCCCTCACATAGCCAAACTCACTGTAGCAGGTCAGAATCAAAACCCTGACCCTTGGGTTTTTCTCTTTGATGCGTTCTGTCAATTGCAGCCCGTCCAGCCTGGGCATTTTTATGTCCGTAAGCACCACATCCGGCTTATATCTTTCGAACATTTCCAGTGCCTGTTCTCCGTTGGCTGCCTCCGCGACAATTTCAAAACCCAGGCTTTTCCAGTCAATGGTTGATTTAAGACCCACTCTGACAAGAATCTCATCATCCGCGATCAATACTTTGTACATGACTTACCTCCCCGGCTTCAACTGAATAAGGCAGAAGGAGCTTGACACAGGTGCCTTTGCCCTTCCCGGTATTGATATCAATTCCGTACCTTTCACCAAAATACAGCTTGATTCTTTGATTGATGTTGTTTAGCCCAACTTTGCTGAATTTATTCACGTTCTTTTCCGTATGGAAGATTCTCTCTAAAATGTCCTCCTCGATTCCCGGCCCATTGTCTATCACTTGAATGATCAACAGGTCCCTTTCACAATTGGCCTTGATTTCTATGTCCAGATGGGCTTCGGCATTGTCCTGATCCCCATAAATAATGGAATTTTCAACGATGGGCTGCAGAATCAGCTTGGGTATGTTGCATTTTCTGCAGTTCTCTTCAATTGAATACGTTATTTCAAACCGCTCATTGAAACGCACCTTCTGGATCAGGACATAGCTTTGCACATACTCGATTTCATCCTCCAGCAGGATCATTTCATTGCTCAGGCTGATGCTTACGCGCAAAAGCTTGATTAACGCCGTCACGGTGTCGGTGATGTTGCCTGCCCCCTGTATTTTTGCCATCCATTTGATGGAGTTCAGGGTATTGTACAGAAAATGGGGATTGATTTGTGCATGCAGTGCCTCCAGCTCGATTTCTTTTTTTACTCTTTCCTCCTCCACGACCTTTTCGATCAACGATTTGATTTTGATGATCATGTTGTTGAAGCTGATCCCCAGCTGTGCCACTTCGTCCTTCTTGCCGATGGCAATCTGCACATCCAGGTCTCCCTCCTCCGCCGATTTCATCTTTTTCATCAGCCGCCGCATGGGCCCGGTGAATTTCACCGACAGGAACAGTGCAATGATGAGGGAGATGAATACATAAACAATCACAATTGCAAAAACAATGTTTTTGACTTCATCAATTTCCTGGTACAGATAGCTCTTGGGAATAACCTGAATCAGCTTCCAGCCTGTTACACGGCAGGTAGAGTACAAGACCATCTGGTCCAGTTTGCCGGATTTATAGGAGAACTCTCCATACTCCCGATTCCCGGCCAGGACCTCCTCAAACAGCGGATCTCCGCTTATATCCGTGCCAATCCTGTTCTTGTCGGAGTGGCTGATGATGTTCCCCTCCCGGTCGCAGATGAACACGTCGATGTCCCCTTGTTTGATAAGCCTTTTGTAAGACTTCTCCAGTATCTTTTCATTGATATCGATCACCAGAACGCCCAGCTCGTTTAAGGAGTATAAGTCGATGATTTTTCTTCCCAGGGAAAAATTATATTTGTCAATGTCACCGGCCATGATCCTTATTTTTTCATTTCTGGTATTGATCCATTGAACCTCCCCCTGGGTTTTCAACAATCCCTTAAACCAGTCTGCGTCATCGTTCCGCTTGACCACCTTGTTTGACCCGATGGAATACATGTCCTGCCCTGAATATACGTACAGGCCCTCGATATCCCCCCTCGAGGCAAAAAAGTCCCTCAACAGATTTTCGATCTTCCCCGTATCGACATCTTTCTTGGTCTTTAACAGATTTGCAAAGTCACGGTTGGTCAGGATCAGATTGGAGAATTCGTTAATATCATTGAGAATAAAATCGATATTTTCCGTATTCTCATAGATGGACTGAAGTGCGGATTCGCTGTATTTTTCGCTGATAATGTTCTTCACCCAATAAAACAGCAAAAAGGAAAATATGCTGATGGGGATCAAAATCAGAACGATCAGCGTAGCGATCAATTTGAACCGGAGGCTTTGAAAAAAATTCACCTTTTCCATGGATTAATTTATCTCTCCCCCCGTGAGGTCATCGATCTGTTTTGCAATCAACTTCGCTGTCTCGCCCGGGTCTCCTTTATTTACCAGCATCCCATGAAGCGCCTCGATCACGATCAATTCAAGGTCGGGAGAATTCTCCAGCTTGGGCCTGAGATAGCTGTTTTCATCTTCCCAGGCTTTCAATACATAGGGCAGTGTGCTCATGGTCGGATATTTTTTTAATATCTCCGGGTTCCCTTCGATGGCAGCTTTCACTGCCGGGACAGCCCAAACCGATTTTCTTGAGGGGATGTCTCCTCCCTCAGGATGCGTCAAAACCAGCAGTTCCGTTTGAGGAGACGTGGCCCAGAGGACAAAAAGCCATGCCGCCTTTTGTTCCTCCTCCGGAATGCTATTGTTGATTCCAATCCCCGTTCCTCCGTAGATATTCGCACTCCGCACAGGTCCATAAGGAAGGATGCTGTAGCCAATCTTTCCCACCACTTTTGATTTCTTGGGGTTCTCAATTGCAGAGCTGTACTCATCCCAGTTGGCCATCATGGCAATTTCTCCCGCGTTAAACGCATCCGCCAGCTTGAACCAATCCCAGTACCGGCTTGAAGGATGGGCTACTTCATTAATCCTTTTATACATTTCCAAGGCCTTTAAGGCTTTGTCATCGTAGAAAGACGCCTTTCCGGGATTTTGGGCACCGATGCTTCCCACATCCTTCTCACTGAAATAATTCCCTCCATAAGCAGCCAGCACATTGGAAAAATCGCAGAACAGCGAATTGTGCAGCCCTGCCTGCTGTCCGCATCCGTACCTGACTTCATCATCGGGTACATTCCGGTTGATCCACTCGGCAACCTCGCAATACCTTTCCCAGGTAAATTCTTTTGAACCGGGCGTCCAATCATAGCCTTTTTCCGCTTTAAACCTCTCACCGTATTTTTCGAAGATGTCCTTCCGGTAAAACAAAATCATGGTGGTTGAATCAAAGGGGATGGTCCGCAGTTTGTCCCTGTTTAAAAAATAGGAATCCACATCCACCTGCATTTCCAGGAAGTCCTCAATCCCTCCGGGAATATGCGGCAACGCAGGATCATTGTTGAACTTTTTCAAGTCCACAAAATTATCCGGGAACCGGTTCAACGTCTTGTGGGGATCTGCGTAGACGATCTGGTATTTCCCGGCTTTTGATACAAAATCCAGGTTTATTTTTTCAATCATGGTGTTGTAGTCCATGGGATGGATGTTGACGGAAATATCCGTAATCTTGGAGAATTGTTCTGCTTCCTTTGACAATACATTCGCGTAGATATTGCTTTCGCATATAAAATTCAGCGTCAGTCCGCCGAACTGTTTCCAGTCAAAATCTTCAGGGGCTTCAATATCCGGCAGTCCCGGCATTTGATCATAGAAGGGCGCTTTGACAAGTTTCCCGCCGGCCCCTTGCTTTCCTGTTTCTTCACTTACTTTCTTGTCGCTGTTGAAATGACAGCCGGAGATGAGGACACCAGTGATCAAAAGAAGGACGGTTACCATAGAAATGCAGCGTTTTTTATTCAATTTCGCACCCCCATACACCTTGTATCCAGAGAAATCGGGACAGGTCCAGCCAGAATCTATTATATTATATTTGCAGGGAGTACTCAATGTAAAACGTTACGGACTTGCATGCACGATATTACGGTGACGAAACTTTATTGTGCTATATTACTATTTGTTGTACTATATTTCTTTTTGAAAGGGGTGCTTCGGGGAAGGGAGAGAAAGGGGACGCTCCTCAACAAATGAGCAAATACTTGGGAAATATCTTCCCCAAACATATGTTCTGCATTAAAATATAGAAAACAACCTTGGGGGTAGATTATATGCCGAGAAAAGCCCGTGAAAAGCATCCCGAGACGGTCTATCATGTGATGTGCCGCAGCATCTCTGAGCTTCTCCTCTTTCAGGACGATGAGGATAAAGACTATTTTCTTCACCTCCTCAAAAGGTACACCGATAAGTACAAATGCTGCGTTTACGCCTACTGCCTCATGGACAACCATCTGCACCT
>JAFADI010000204.1 GCA_023424965.1 Bacillota bacterium | reverse complement strand
GCATACGGGTGCCCTCAGTGTGCCCATTTACCAGGTATCCACCTTCCACCAGGACCTGGACAAACCGGGCGAATTTGACTATTCACGCTCCGGCAATCCTACAAGGAAAGCCCTGGAGGAGGCCATCGCGCTTCTGGAAGGCGGGGACAGGGGCTTTGCTTTCGGTTCAGGCATGGCGGCAACCTCATCGGCGCTGTCCATTTTTTCATCGGGAGACCATATTGTTGTGTGCGAAGATGTTTATGGGGGAACCTACAGGATCAGCACAAACTTTTTTAATCGGTTCGGCCTGGAAATCACCTTTGTTGATGCCAGCAGCTTGGAAGGGATACGGAAAAGCATTAAAAACAACACCAGAGCCATCTTCCTTGAAACACCTTCCAACCCTCTGCTGAAAATAACGGATTTGAAGGGAGCGATCAAAATTGCAAAAGAGCATGGGCTCCTGGTTTTAATCGATAACACTTTTATGTCCCCCTATTTACAGAGGCCCATCGAATTGGGGGCCGACATTGTCATACACAGCGCCACCAAATTTATCGGAGGCCACAGCGATGTAATCGGAGGCCTGGTGGTTGTAAAAGATCCACAGCTGGCCAGGAGGGTTTATTCCGTTCAAAACGGTTTTGGAGCCATCCTGGGTCCCCAGGACAGCTGGCTGCTTTTGCGGGGCTTGAAAACCATGAAGGTCAGGATGGACTACCAGCAGAAAAATGCCCTGGAGCTGGCCCGGTGGCTGGAGGGGCATGAGGCGGTGGAACAGGTTTATTACCCGGGGCTTGAAGGGCATCCGGGAAGGGAGATTCATTTTTCCCAGGCAGATGGAGCGGGATGTGTGCTTTCCTTCAAGACAAAAACGCTGGAGATTGCCAAAAGCTTCATGAAGAATGTAAAAATGGCAGCAGTTGCCGTCAGCCTGGGAGGTGTGGAAACCATCGTGTCCTATCCCGTGAGGATGTCCCATGCGGCCATTCCCAAAAATGAACGGGAGAGGTTGGGAATCACCGACAGTCTTATCAGGGTGTCGGTAGGGCTTGAAGAAATTGAGGACCTGATTGCCGACTTTGAAAAGGCATTGCAGGCTGAATAAGAAAAGCCTACTAAACCTATAGGAAAATGAGAGAAAATGAACAAAAAGTATTGACAAATACTATTTTAAATATTACAATCAAAATAACCAATAAAACATATAAGAATACTTGGAAATAATTAAACATAAATGGAGGTATAATTTTATGGCGAAAATAGCAAAAAACTTGACGGACCTGATCGGAAACACTCCCCTGCTTGAATTGTCCAACTACAACAAGAGCAACGGCCTGGAAGCGAAAGTAATAGCCAAGCTGGAGTACTTCAACCCGGCAGGAAGCGTTAAAGACAGAATCGGCTATGCAATGATCAAGGATGCGGAAGACAAGGGACTTATCAACAAGGATACCGTGATCATTGAACCCACAAGCGGAAACACCGGCATCGGCCTTGCCTTTGTAGCTGCTGCCAGAGGGTATAAGCTCATACTTACCATGCCTGAAACAATGAGTATTGAAAGAAGAAACCTTCTGAAAGCCCTGGGGGCGGAGCTGGTTTTGACTCCCGGAGCGGAAGGCATGAAGGGTGCAATAAGGAAAGCCGACGAACTGGCTGCCGAAACGCCCAACTCCTTTGTGCCCCAGCAGTTTAAGAACCCGGCAAACCCTGAAATTCACAGGAAAACCACCGCGGAAGAAATCTGGAATGACACCGATGGTCAGGTGGATATTTTTGTCGGCGGGGTAGGCACCGGCGGAACGATCACCGGCGTAGGTGAGGTTCTGAAGCAAAGAAAGCCTGACGTCAAGATTGTTGCTGTAGAGCCTTCCGATTCACCGGTACTTTCCGGCGGAAATCCCGGAGCCCATAAAATACAGGGAATAGGAGCGGGTTTTGTTCCCGATATCTTCAATAAGGAAATTCCCGATGAAATATTCAAGGTAAAGAATGAAGAGGCTTTCGAAACGGCAAGAAAGCTTTCCAAGACCGAGGGGCTTTTGGTGGGTATTTCTTCAGGTGCTGCCGCCTATGCCGCCACAGAGCTGGCAAAGAGGCCTGAAAACAAGGGGAAAACCATTGTAGTGCTTCTTCCCGATACAGGTGAAAGATACCTTTCGACAGTTTTGTTCCAGGAAGCTTGATTGGATGGATTATTAATCGCATATTCTATTTATTTACCCTCACTGCAGAGTACTGTAGTGGGGGTAAAAATTAAATCGAATTCCTAGTAAACATATTTGAATAATATATGAGTTTTGGTCATGGGGGTATATGATGGTGGATAGAAAAGAAGAGACCAATAAATTGAAGGGTCCCATATCGGACGAGGACTTGCAGCGGCTGCTGGGCCTGCTGGAAACGATAAGATTTGGCTCTATTACGCTGGTGGTACAGGACGGCAAGGTAATACAGATTGAAAAGAACGAGAAGATGCGGTTAAAGTAAATAACATATGATATCCCATGATACTGACAAGTTACGTATATTTACAAGCGCGGGGACTGCTGGTCCCTTTGGTTGACCGGAAAACCGGAGGCCAGGTTTGCCTTCCTAGAAAAGGAGAGGTAAGAACCTGGCTTTATTTTTTTGAAAGGGAGATAGAAATGGCTGTAAAAAAAGCAAAACACATAGCAATATACGGAAAGGGTGGTATCGGGAAGTCCACAACAACCTCAAATATCAGTGCGGCACTGGCGGAAGCCGGTTATAAGGTAATTCAGATCGGCTGCGATCCCAAAAGCGACTCCACCAACACCTTAAGAGGAGGCAATTATCTGTCGACGGTCCTGGACAGCATAAGGGACAGCGCCAGGGTAAAGCTGGAGGACATATCGGTGCAGGGCTTTAAAGGCGTATTGTGCATAGAGGCCGGGGGACCTGTTCCGGGAGTGGGCTGCGCGGGCAGAGGAATCAACGCCGCTGTGAGCCTGCTGCAGGATTTGAACCTGTTTGAGGAATTTGAAGCGGACTATGTCCTTTATGACGTACTGGGGGATGTGGTTTGCGGAGGCTTTGCGGTACCGATCAGAGAAGGTATTACCGATAAGGTCTATGTGGTCACCTCCTCTGATTTCATGGCAATATATGCGGCCAACAACCTTTTTAAAGCCATTAACAAGTATGCCCCTTCCGGTGGAGCCGGATTGGGAGGAATCATTGCCAACGGGCTTACCGCACCCTATTCCAAATCCCTTGTAGACGACTTTGCCGTCCGAACAGGTACAAGAGCGGTTCAGTACGTTCCGAGATCCCTGGTGGTTTCCCAGAGCGAGCTCTATGGGAAAACCGTCATTGAGGCCAATCCCAAGTCCCAGCATGCAAGCCTGTACAGGGAACTGGCGAAGTATATTGCGGAAAGTGATGTATCCGTGGTTCCCAAGCCTATGAACGTGACTGAGTTGAGAGACTGGGCCAGGGAGTGGGGGGACAGGATACTCCAGTTGGAGTCGGGGGTAGTGAGCGGAGTTGAAGCCATTTAAGAGTACCTAAACCAGTATGGAGGTCAGTATGAGCTTATTGAAGAAAAAAACGCCACAGATTCGTGAAAAAAGGTTGAATGCCGTCAGTGCGTATTACGACAATGCCGGGCCCCTTTTGGAGGAGTTGGAGGAGGGGGAAGCAAGGCAGCGGATAAGAACCTTTTCCCAGGATGCTTTCAACGATATCCTGTATGCGCTGAGGCTCATCAACGGGATAGAGGATGCGGCGGTTGTGATCCACGGGCCAAAGGGCTGCGGGGCTTCCCAGGTCTATTTCGATTCAAAGAGCGGCAGCCCGGGCAAATGGGCCATAACGGACATAAATGAAAAGGATTCCATCATCGGCAGCGAAGCCAAGCTGAAGGAAGCGTTGCTGGCTTTGTACCGTACCTACAGGCCGGCGGTCATTTTCATTGTCATGACACCGGTGGTGGCAATCAACAATGACGATGTGCAGGCGGTGGTGGAAGAGCTTGGGGAAGAGCTGGAGGTGAAGCTTATTCCCATATTTACCGACGGGTTCAAGTCCAGGGTGGGAGCCATGGGCTATGACCTGGTCTACCACGCTCTGGCCAAATATCTTATCGGAAGAGAAGGCGGGGAAGGGGGAGGTTTTATCAATCTCCTGTCGGTGGAGGAAGCCCCGGAGGATTTGAAGGAACTGGAAAGGCTGGTGGGAAAACTGGGGGTAAACGTCAACATCCTTCCCCAGAAGGCGACCGCCGGTAATTTCTTGAATGCAGGAAATGCCAGCCTCTCCGTGAGTATAAATCTTGACGACAGCGATTATCTGGGAGAGGTCCTGGAGGAAAAATACGGCATAGGCTTTATCAAGCCTGCTTTGCCTGTGGGCCTGAAAGGAACGGCCCGGTGGCTGGGTGCCGTGGGAGAAAATATTGCGGGCCCGGAGAAAATTGAAGAATTGACCGCAAGGGAAGAGGAAGGGCTGGATATTTCACAAAAGGGAATAGAAGTAGAGGGACTTAAGGTGTATTTAAACCTGCCGCCTTCCTATGCCTTCGGAGTAAAAGAATTTCTGGAGGAGCTGGGAGCGGAGGTGGTGGGTATTACGGTACCCTATATCCAACAGAACCATATGGCTCATCTTCAGACGCTGCTCCGCCAGGATAGGGAACTGAATCTTCATATCGCCGAAGGCCAGTCCTTTGAGGAATTAAACATCTTGAAAAAGCTGCAGCCGGACCTTTATATCGGCTGGGAAGCAAATTCTGCGGTGGCTGCCGCGGGAATCCCCTCAACGGCTGTGGGAGGCCTCGGAATTTTAGGGTATTCGGGGGCGGAAAGGCTTTTGCAGAGGATTTCCAAGGCGATAAAAAACCGGGCCTATTTTAACAGGATTTCCAAGGCCGCCGGACAAAATTACACCCAGGGCTGGTACTCCAGAAAGCCCAACTGGTATATCAAACAGGAGGTGAAATAATGCCTCGGACCATACAAAGGGCAAGGACCGGTTGTGCGCTGCATGGGGCTTTAAAGGCCGTGAAAGCCGTCAAAGGCTTCATACCCATCGTACACTCAAACGCAGGCTGCAGTGTGCAGGAATACCTTGGAGGGAACCTGGCGGGAGCAGGAGTGGGCTCAGGCCATTTAAGCGGGTTGGAGATAGCCTCCAGCAATGTCTCCGAAAAGCAGATCATTTTTGGGGGAACCTCAAGGCTGAGGGAGGAAATAAAAAATACCGTAAAGGTATTGGCGGGAGACCTGTATATTGTACTTTCCGGGTGTTCTACCGAGATCGTAGGGGACGACATTCCGGCCATGACAAAGGAGGCCAAGGAACAGGGATTTCCCGTAATCCACGTAAGTACTCCCGGATTTCGGGGGGATGTGCGGGAAGGCTATAAGCTTCTTTTTAAGGGCATCGTAGACCAGCTTGGTGAAATTGGCGGTGAGCAGGGAGAAAAGGTGACGGGACTGGTAAACATCCTGGGTGTCATTCCGGAACAGGATGTGTTCTGGGAAGGAAACCTGGACAGGGTAAAAAGGCTTTTTGAATCCGTCGGCGTAAAGGCAAATACGCTTTTCGGCTTCGGACAGAGCATAGAAAACTGGAAGCTCATCGGCAGCGCCCAATTGAATATAGCCCTGTCACCCTGGGGAATTGATGTGGCAAAATACCTTGAGGAAAAGTATGGCACGCCTTTCCTGGAAGTTGGGAATATTCCTTCAGGCTTTGAAGACTCAAGGGATTTGCTGGTGCAAACAGGAGAAAAGCTGGGGTTGGACCCAGGGCCCATCCGGAACATCATCCAATCGGAGGAGGACCGGCTGTCCTATGACCTGAGGAGAGCTGCAGACCTTTACCTCAGGCATGACTTTCAGAAGGAATTTGTGATTGTAGGAGAATCCCATCAGGTCAAGGCACTGTTGAAATTACTGTGCGGGCATCTGGGACTGGTTGCGAAAGCGGCGGTCATCACCGACCTGGCCCCGGATACCGAGCATGCAGGCTTTGAGCAAAACCTCAAAGAGCTTGCCGGAGACAATGCAATCGAAATATTGTTTACCGGGGATGGGGAGGAAATCAACCGTTTTATCCGGAAGAACAAACCCCAGCTGGTGGTGGGAAGTTCTTTTGAAAAGAATGTAGCCGCAGAATTGAAAATTCCCTTGCTTCAGACAGCATTTCCGTTAAAAGGCAAGCTGGTGCTGAACCGAAGCTATGCCGGTTTCCGGGGGGCGGTTGAACTGCTGGAGGATCTGGGAGATGCATTGCTGGGACATGAAAAATAAGCTTATTGACAAATCCCACTATATAGTAGTTTGTAACGCTTCAATTTTATAGACTTATTCTGAACGTTACAGACCACCATGGCGGAAACGATGGGGTGGATTTATATGGTCGCAGTGGATATGGCACTTGAGGAGCTTAAGGTTTATAAGCCTGAGCTCACGAAGCAGGAGGATTTCGACGCCTTTTGGGAAGGGAGTCTTAAAGAAAGCAAAAAGTATCCTTTAAACAGCGAGAGAGTTCTTTACAGCTATCCAATTGAAGAAATCAAGGTGTTCGATATTTTCTATGACGGATTTAAAGGTGGGAGAATAAACGGATGGCTGATATTGCCGGAAGGAGCGGATAAAAACAGGAAAATGCCCGCTCTGGTCTACTACCACGGTTATACCCGGAATAAAGGTTTTGTTCAGGATTATCTCAAGTGGCTGGTTCAGGGCTTTGCCGTACTGGCCGTCGATGTGAGGGGGCAGGGAGGGGCGACGGGTGATCCCGCCCTTTACGGCCAGGGAGGAGTCCCAGGCTGGATGACCAGGGGGATCCTGGATAAAAACCGGTACTACTACCGGAATGTTTACCTGGATTGCATCCGAGCCATCGATTTTCTCAGTGAACAGGAGGAAATCGATACCGACAGAATAGGCATATACGGGGTGAGCCAGGGCGGAGGGTTAAGCGTCGCCGTTGCCGCATTGGACGGACGGCCCAAATTTACAATGCCTGTCTATCCCTATCTTTGCAATTTTGAAAGGGCGGTGGAATTTTCCCAGGAAGGTCCTTACGGTGAAATCTCCGACTATTTCAGGCAGTTTGATCCGGAAATGAGGACGGGGCGCGAGGTTTTCAATACCCTAAGCTATTTTGACGGAATGAACCTGGCCCCGAGGATTAAATGCCCTGTTTTCATGGGAATCACACTGATGGACAGGATTTGCCCTCCCTCCACCATGTTTGCCGCCTATAACCACATGGGCGGCGAAAAAGAACTTAGAATATACCATTATCACGGACATGAGGCCCTTCCGTTTCATGAGGAAGCCATGATCCAATTTGTACGGAAGCATTTCAGATAGAACAAGCATAGAAAATGAAAAAGGCTCAAGCATAGTATCCTGCCGGAGAACTGCCTGGGCCTTTTATTTTTTTGAGAAATTTGTATTGACTGACAATCAGTCAGTGATATATAATGGTGAAAATGAAAATCATTATCATTTGCTACGGGGCAAAATAAGTTTTTGTCTGTCAAAATAAACAATGCCTTTTTAACATTGTACAATTAACCGGAGGTGCATGGGGTGACAAGGATTAGCAAGGACCCTGAAGAGAGAAAAAGTGAAATAATTGCGGCGGCATTACAGCTGTTCAACCAGAAAGGTTTTGAAGCCACCGCGGTAAGTGATATCGTTCAAAAAATCGGGATAGCCCAGGGGACCTTCTATTATTATTTCGGATCCAAGGATGAGCTGCTGGACCAGGTCATGGAGCAGTTTGTCGAGCAATTGATGCAGGCAATGGATGTGGTTGTACAAAATAAAGAACTGGATGCAATACAAAAACTCCGCCAGATTATCCGCCTGATTTTCAGCATTGGAAAAGATCTGGAGGGTCCTGTGGTTGAATATGTGCATGAAGAGAAAAATGCGGTAATGCACCAGAAGTTCTCCGGAAAAGTCCTGAAAATGCTGGGACCGGTACTTTTACATATTATTGAGGAGGGCAAAACCCAGGGCCTCCTCAACTCCGACTATACGGAGGAAGCCCTGGAAATCCTTTTGCACGGTTTCATCGATTATGTCCATGAGCATTATTTTTGCAAGGACAGGGATCTATACAACAGAAAGATTGAAGCGCTGGTGGATGTTTTCGAAAGACTGTTCGGAGCTCCCAGGGGTGCGTTGAAAATAACCTGAGCATGGCAGAGGTGCAGGAATGAATGAGGATTTGTTGTTTGAACTGGACGATGTCTCAAAAGAATATGTGATGGGTGAGGTTAAGGTAAAGGCGTTAAGTTCTGCCAGCTTTGGAATCGGCAGGGGCGAGCTGGCAGTGGTGCTGGGCCCCAGCGGTTCCGGCAAAAGTACTTTGCTCAATGCTTTGGGAGGGATGGACATTCCATCTTCCGGGAAAATATATTTTAACGGCATTGACATTTCAAGCTACACCGAAAAGCAGCTGACCAATTATAGAAGAAAAAACATCGGATTTGTCTTTCAGTTTTATAATCTCATGCCCAATTTAACGGCCCGTGAAAACGTGGAACTTGCCACCGAGATATCGGAAAATCCGCTGGATATACCGGAGGTATTGGAGAGGATCGGCCTTAAGGACCGGGGGGACCATTTTCCCGCCCAGATGAGCGGAGGAGAGCAGCAGCGGGTTGCCATCGCCAGGGCCATCGCCAAGAATCCGGAGGTGCTGCTTTGTGATGAGCCCACTGGCGCTCTTGACTATACGACGGGCGTCAAAGTACTTCTGCTGCTGCGGCAGATTAACCGGGAGATGGGAAAGACGGTTGTTATCATTACCCATAATCAACCGATCGCACAAATGGCAGACAGGGTTATAAGGATAAGGAGCGGTGAGATCGTGGAAAACCGGCTGAACCATGTCCCCGTTGACCCTGGAAAGATCGAATGGTGATGGGGAAGAGGGTGCATGGACGATGAAAAAGCTTAACAGGATGCTGAGCCGGGAGATTTTTAAATCCAAAGGCCAATTCATTGCGGCCGTGACGGTCATATTTGCAGGAATAACCCTGTTTACGGCGTTTCTGTCGGCATACATGAACTATAAGAGCTCCATGGACGACTATTATTCAAAATGCAATTTTATCGATTACTATGCAGAAGCGCAAAGCTTTACCCCCCAACTGTTGAACAGGGTAAGGGAAATGGCGGGTGTGGCGCAGGCGACGGGAAGGATCTGCCGGGATGTGGGCGCGGATGTGGGAAATGACAAAAGGGTGACTATAAGGCTAATTTCAATGCCGGATACCCACAGGCCTGAAATTAACGACGTTTTTGTAAAATCCGGCGGGTATTTCAGCCGGGACGGCAGGGATGCCTGCCTGGTAAGCAGTAAATTTGCAACATTCTATGGTTTGAAAAAAGGGGATATGCTGAGCACCATTATCAATGGGAGGATATACCCCTTTAAAATAAGCGGTATCGTAGACAGCCCCGAATTCGTGTATGCCATGAAATCGGCCTCCGACATTACCATCTCCGCAGAATATTTTGGAATCGTGTATGTCAAGGAATCCAGGGCCCAGGAAATCCTGGGCTTTGATAAAAACTACAACCAGCTTCTTGTGACTTTTGGGAAAGAAGCAGACCAGAAGCAGATCATAGACAAAATTGAGAACAACCTGCTGAGGCCCTACGGCTTTACAGGAGGAACAAAGCGCAAGGACCAGTTGAGCTACAACATGGTGGAGCAGGATTTTCAACAGCTCAAGGCCCTGTCCTTCATGTTCCCCGTACTGTTCCTGGCAACCGCGGCCATGATCATCTACATCATGCAGAAAAGGATGATTAACAACCAGCGGACCCTGATCGGGGTGATGAAAGCCATGGGATACTCCAACGGCAGAATTCTATGCCATTATACGGCCTACTCCCTGCTGATCGCCCTTATAGGATCGGTATTGGGCGTACTGGTGGGATATTTTCTGGGGATAGCCATTACAAAGATATTTGTCCAGAGCCTGAATGTGCCTATCATGACGCTGAAGATATACTGGGGCGTGGAGTTTGCAGGGATACTGGTGAGCATGCTTTTCTGCCTTGCAGCAGGCTTTTCCTCCGCAAGAAAGATCCTGGGCATACACCCGGCGGAAGCAATGCGGACGGAGGTGCCCAAGGCCGGGAAGCGGATTTTCCTGGAGAGGATTCCGTCCCTGTGGAAGAGGCTGAGCTTCGGATGGAAAATGATTGTGCGCAATGTGTTCAGGAACCGCCAGAGGACGATGCTTACCATGCTGGGAGTCACATTCACCATCACCCTTTTCATGGTCTCCCTTTTTCTCACAGACAGCATAAACAGCACGGTGATGAACACCTTTTTCAAATTCCAGAGACAGGACTATAAAGTTGTTTTTTCCCAATATGCCTCTTACGAGGATGCTGTTGAACTGGACAGGATCAAAGGCGTAAAAGAATCAGAGCCCTTCCTTCAGCTGCCCGTACAGCTGCAAAAGGGCTGGAAGAAGCAGGATACCGTCATCATAGGCATAAATCCGGGCAGCGACATGTACTATTTTGAGGGTACAGACGGCAAAGCGCTGGAAGTTCCGCAAAAGGGCATATTTGTATCCGGTTTTACTGCGGAAAAGTTCGAACTCGAGAGAGGAGATACGCTGGAATTAAAGTTTTTGAATGGGGCAAGGGACGAGAAAAAACATGTCAGAATCGCGGGAATTATCAAACAGGATACCGGCACAAGCTGTTATATGAGCATCACCCAGTTGGGTGAGCTGACGGGAGAAGGCATCATGGCAAGCGGAGCAATGCTCAAGATATCACCGGATTCCGATGCGAAGGTCAGCAGGGAACTGTTCAAAATACCTGGAGTATCCACCATCGAAAGCAAGATGAACGCCTATCTGGGCTTTACGGACATCATCAGTGTACTGTACGCTTTTGTGGGAATTATGATCATCTTCGGCACAATGATGGGCTTCGCCATAATTTTCAATACAACGGTGATCAACATCATGGAAAGGCGCAGGGAATTGGCTTCCTTGAAGGTACTGGGGTACAACCGCTGGGAGATCGAAAGGACCATTCTGGGAGAAAATCTTTTGGTGGGAGTTGCCGGCTCCGTGCCGGGAATTCTCCTGGGCCGGGTTATGTGCAATGTGTTCGGTATGGGGATGAGCAACGACACCATGCGGCTGGAGGTGGTGCTGAGCATGCAGACCTATGTTATCGCATTTTCCAGTGTGTTTGTTTTTATCATTCTGGCACAGCTGGCCAACAGAAAGGGCATCCATGGGCTGGACATGGTGGATGTGCTTAAAAACAGGGAAGGATAGGGGGAATCGTCGTGAAGAAAAAAAGAGTCATTATCGCTGCCATCGCATTGATTGCAATCATGGGGATGATACTGGCCGTAGAGGCGGGACAGACGGCCGAAGCGGACACGTATGTGGTGAAAAAGGGAGAGCTGCTGGGCTATTTGGAGTTAAGGGGTAAGGTGGATCTGGATAAAAAACGGAAGATTTATTCAAGGGTTGAGGGTACGGTGGAGAATATTTATGTGAAAGCCGGTGATCTTGTGGAAGAAGACACCGGGCTTTTAAGGCTGGATACCGAAGACCTGGATTTGAATCTGGAAAAATCCAGGGAGGCATATGCTGCGGCAAAGGCTGCAGCGGAAGAGGTAAGGACCAGTATAAAGCCTGAACAGGTGGCCCAGGCAGGAGCTGTGCTGGAGCAGGCAAAGGTAGCCCTGGATACGGCGCGGAGGGAGCATGAATCCGGACAGGAGAAGCTGGATAAGATCAGGGAATTGTTCAGAAATGGCGCGGTGGCGCAGCAGGAATTGAAGGATGCAGAACTGCTGGCGGACGCTTCGGCGGGTACCGTAAAGGACCTGGAGCAGAAGGTCAAAATTGCCCAATATGATTTCGACCTCTTGAGGAAAGGCGCGCCGCAGGAAGCCGTGGCTGCCGCCGAGGCCAATGCCAGACAATCAGGGCTCCAGGTGGAGGATGCAAAGAAGGGACTTGACAGGTCCACCGTTTATGCAGGTCTTAAGGGACTGATATTATCAAAATACGTATCCGAAGGGGATATGCTGCAGCCGGGTACGCCCGTATTTGAGGTGGGCGACGGTAGTACCGCCTATATCAGTGTTTCAGCCCTATCCGACGATGCGGTAAAGATAAAAGAGGGGCAAAAAGCAATCATTTCCGGTGAGGCATTAAAGGAGGAAAAGCTGGAAGGAGAGGTTGACTTCATTGCTCCGAAAGCGGAAGAAAGCATATCCTCCCTGGGAGTGGAACAGCAAAGGGTGGAAGTGCGGATTAAATTTGACAACAGCCGTGTGAAGCTAAAACCCGGTTATGGTGTGGATGTGGACATCATTACGGATGAGAGGAAGGCCACCCTCTATGTCCCTTATAAAGCTGTTTTTCAAGTGGAGGAAAAGGACAGCGTTTTTGCGGTGATCAACGGCAGGCTTGTATTGAAAACAATCAGGAAGGGCATCGAAAACAACGACTATATCGAGATCGCAGAAGGGTTGTCAGAGGGGGAGCGTGTGGTGGTGGATCCGGACAGCAGCCTCAAGCAGGGCACAAGGGTAAAAGGGAAAACAGGGCAGAATTAATGGCTTCCTGCAGGAATACATCTTGACAAATATACGCTGGCGGGTTAAAATTATAATATAAAACCAATAATTCCAGTAGGAAAACATGGGATTGGCGGTAAACCAAAAGGAAAGGAGTGGCGCATTTGACGATCTTAGTTGTAGGAGCCGACCGGCTGGGGAATATATATGATAAATTGAGCAACGATGGAAAGGCGGAGATAATTCACTGGAAAGGACGGTGCAGTTCCTGTGAAAAAAAGTGCGCAATTCCTAAAAATGTTGAAAAAGTTATTGTATTTTGCGATTTTATCAATCATAATTTAATGGGACACATTAAAAAACAGGCCAAGAGAAGCGGTGTACCGGTAGTATATGCCAGAAGGGCTCTTTCCCATCTGGAGATGAGCCTGCTGGCCTAAAATGCCTGTTTGTTGAATAAGAAGTATCAAACCCAAGTCCATGCCTGGTCATATCCTGCGGCCGGGGAGTGGTCTTGGGATTTTGCATGTAAGGAGATAAGCTTCATGAGGGAAATCGGAGTAGGAGTTATTGGGTATGGAGCCATGGGAAAAGCCCACAGCTATGGCTACAAAACGCTGCCCCTTTACTACAGGCAGCTTCCTTTCAGAATAAAGCTGGTGGGGGTGTGCAGCGCCCACCTGGAAAATGCCCGTTCGGCAAAAGAAGACCTGGGCTATGAATTTGCCACCGACCATGTGGAGGACATCCTTTCCAGGAAAGATATCGATGTAATAAACATATGCACCCCCAACAACCTGCATAAGGACATTATTTTAATGGCCCTCAGGGCGGGCAAGCACATCTACTGCGACAAACCGCTGGTTACCAGTGTGGAAGAGGCGGAGGCGGTTCTGACCGAAACGGAAAAAAGCGGGCTGGTCAATCAGGTTGCCTTCAACAACCGTTTTTTCCCCGCCGTCATCCGTGCCAAACAACTGATCGAGGAAGGAAGGATCGGAAAAGTCCTTTCCTTCAGAGCTGTTTATCTGCATTCCGGCTCTGTGGACCCGGACAAGCCCATGGGCTGGAAGCAGGATAAAAAGGCCGGCGGAGGAGGCGTGCTCTTTGACATGGGCTCCCATGTACTGGACCTGATGTATTACCTGCTGGGGGAATACGACAGCCTGTCGGCCAGGACGGAGATCGTCTATGCCCAGAGGCCTGATTCCTCCGGGAAAATGGTGGATATCGAGGCCGAGGACCTGGTAATCCTGGTTGCCCGGATGAAAAACGGGGGGACGGGAACCATCGAAGCCTCAAAAGTTGCCACCGGGACCAATGATGAGCTGAGATTCGAAATTCATGGGGATAAAGGCGCCGTCAGGTTCAATCTCATGGAAGCCAACTGGCTTGAGTATTTTGACAATGGGGTTCCGGAGCAGGCCTATGGAGGCTTCCGGGGCTATACCAGAATTGAGTGCGTACAGCGGTATGACAAGCCCGCCGGAGGGTTTCCCTCGCCCAAATCGAGCATCGGTTGGCTGCGAGGGCATATCCACTGCCTGTACAATTTCCTTTCCTGTGTGAATGAAGGACGGGAAGCCAGTCCATCCTTTAAGGACGGAGCCTATATCCAGC
>JAFADI010000202.1 GCA_023424965.1 Bacillota bacterium | reverse complement strand
ATCAATTCACATTATCTCCATCCGGAGGTCTGATGATATGGATAACAATCACAATGAGATAGATTTGCAGATGGAAAAAGAATTCATTGCCCATGTGCGCAAAAATGAAGATGGGACCTGGGCATCTCCCCATTTATTATCGAGACACTTAGAAGATACGGCAAAGCTGGCGGAAATGTATTCGGATAAGTTTCAATCGGGGAAATGGGGAAAAGCGGCCGGAGTGGCTCATGATGGAGGTAAAGGAAGAATTATATGGCAAAATTATCTTCAAAGCAAAAGCGGATATGGGTATGATGATGAAGCTCATTTAGAGGGCAAACATGGGAAAATGCCTCACGCCATCCACGGAGCCAAAATAGTTGAAGAGATATTTGGGAAAGGGATTGGAAGAGTTCTAGCGTATTGCATTGCCGGTCATCATGCAGGATTGCCGGATTGGTCCGGCGCGGAAGGGGAAGGACAGTCTTCCTTACAATTTCAGGCAGCACAAGTGAAGGATTGGAAAGATATTGACATATCGGTTATAGACAGAATAAAAGCGTCAGAGCCCCAGGCGCCGCCATGGGTATTTGATAAAGGATTGGATATGTCCCTATGGATAAGAATGCTATACTCCTGTCTCGTAGACGCTGATTTTTTAGACACCGAAGCTTACATGAACGGCGTACAAGCTAACAGCAGAGGTGGCTATTGCTCCATGCCGGAACTTCTTAAACGGTTTAATCAGTTTATCAAGGAATTGGATGAAAATTCGGATGATACCCGGGTCAACAGAATCAGAAGAAACATTCGAACAAAGTGCGTGCAAATGGCGCGAGAGCCCCAAGGAATTTTTTCTCTTTCGGTACCGACCGGTGGAGGAAAAACACTGTCAAGCCTTGCTTTTGGGCTCCAACATGCTGTAGAGCATAATTTGGACCGCATTATTTATGTAATTCCATTCACAAGCATTATAGAGCAGAATTCCGATGTGTTTCGTGCAGCAGTGGGTGAAGATCAGGTTATAGAGCATCATTCGAGTCTGGACGAGGATGATGCTACGCCAAAATCCCGGTTGGCTTCGGAAAATTGGGATGCCCCGGTAATTGTTACTACTTCCGTGCAATTTTTTGAGTCCTTGTTTGCAGCAAAGTCCAGTCGCTGCCGGAAGCTGCATAATATTGCAAATTCAGTAGTAGTTCTGGATGAAGCGCAATTGGTACCGGTGGAGCATTTAAATCCGATTCTTGAAGCCATACAACTGCTTTCTGAACATTACCATGTCAGCTTTGTACTTTCAACGGCGACCCAGCCGTCATTTGAAAAACGCACTGTTGCAGGACAACTATTTAAAGGCATTAATAAAAGCATCACAGAAATTATGGGAGATAAACTAAGTGTGGAGTCTCTTTATGATTCGCTAAAGCGGGTACATGTCCAATTGCCTCAAGACCTTTATAGCATATCGAGTTGGGAAGAGATTGCGGAAGAATTAAAACAGTATGAGCGGGTTCTATGTATTGTCTCCGATCGTAAAAGCTGCCGTGAATTATATAGCCTAATGCCGAAAGGAACGGTTCACCTGTCGGCCTTGATGTGCGGACAACACCGTAGTGAGGTCATTAAAAGCATCAAACAAAAGCTGAAGGATGGTGAGCCCATTCGAGTCATCAGCACCCAGCTCGTAGAGGCGGGAGTGGATATGGATTTTCCAATAGTATACAGGGCTCTTGCCGGTTTGGATTCTATCGCACAGGCAGCAGGTCGCTGCAATAGAGAGGGCGGGTTGCCTGAACTTGGAAAAGTTGTGGTCTTTAATCCCCCCAGGAAAGCGCCCATGGGGCTTCTTCGCAAAGCATCAGATACGGCTCGAAGCATTTTAGCGACTGTCCAGGGTGATCCGTTGAAGTATAGCTTATTTGAGAAATATTTTTCAGAGCTGTATTGGAAAGCCAATTCGTTGGATTCAAAAGGCATTGTTAAGCTGCTGAATCCGGATCAAACGGAATGCGGAATATTTTTCCGCACGGCGGCGAAGCGATTTAAGATAATCGACGACTCTGTTCAGAAAACAATTATCGTCCGCTACGGCGAAAGTGAAAAATTGCTGGACACTTTAAAAGCAAAGGGACCGGAACGATGGCTGATGCGCAAACTCCAAAGATATACCGTAAATGTTTACAATCAGGATTTTTACACAATGCGCCAGAGAGGATCTGTTGAAGAGGTATGGCCCCAAATTTTTGCGCTTGTGTCGAATATGGAGTATTCAAACGACACAGGACTTCTGATTGAGGAAACTTTTGATCCTGAAAAATTTTTTATATAGAAAGGAGATGACAGGATGCACAATTGGTGTTTGGAGGTGTGGGGGGATTACGCTTGCTTTACGCGCCCAGAGATGAAGGTGGAGAGAGTAAGCTATGATGTAATGACTCCTTCAGCGGCCAGGGCTATTTTTGAGTCGATTTTATGGAAACCTGCCATCCGGTGGAATATAACCAAAATAGAGGTGCTTCACCCAATCCGATGGATTTCCGTGCGGCGGAACGAAGTGGGCAAGGAGATATCAAATCCCACGGCTAGGCAGATGGAGGGTGTACTCGGTGAACCCATGGGTATTTTCATTGAAGATGCACGTCAACAGCGTGCCGGGCTCTTTTTAAGGGATGTCAGATACCGTATTCACGGTTATTTTGATTTTATCCCTCCGGAAAAACGAAAAGCAAATCACGCTACATTGCCTGAAATGTGGGCAGATGAGCAGGAACCAATTGAAATGGCTCGAATGGATGAGACTCCTGCCAAATATGCGGCAATGTTTGAACGGAGAGCAAAAAAGGGGCAGTGCTTCCACCGGCCTTATTTAGGTTGCCGGGAGTTTGCCTGTGATTTTAAATTGGTAGATCCGGATGCAGACCCGGCACAGTCCATTGATGAAACGCGGGATTTAGGATTTATGGTCTATGATATGGACTTTGAGAGAAACGCAGATAATCCGTCTCCACTTTTCTTTCGGGCTTATATGAATAAGGGTATTATCAATACGGACCGCAGGGAGATGGAGGTGAGAGGATGATACTGCAGGCTCTGAAGGAGTACTATGACCGGAAAATAGCTGATCCCGATAGTGATATTGCCCCGGAGGGCTTTGAGAAAAAAGAACTGCAATTTCTGATTGTTATTAATGAAAAAGGTGAATTTATTCATATTGAAGACACCCGGGAAAAACTTGGAACGAAATTGGTAGGAAAAACATTTTTACTTCCAAGGTCTGTGGGGAGAAGTGGTAGCAGGAGCTACGAAACCACTTTCCTGTTGTGGGACCATATGGGCTACTTGCTTGGCTTGCCGGCCGATGATGAAAAGTCTTTGAAGCAACATAAGACATGGCTAGATTCGTTAGAAAAGCTGCCACGGGAATTGCTGGAGGATACCGGAGTTAATGCCGTTATACAATTTTATAAAAATGGTGAAGTTGAAAAGGCCACTGCATCTCCGGAAATTCAGGAATGTTTAAAAGCGCCGCAATGCAATATGTCTTTTCGTCTGGCATCCGATGTTCCCGTACCATGCAGGGAAAGAGTCCGGACCTTTGTAAAAAATACTCTGACATTGACAGAAGGGGAAACGGAACCGGATGAAATAGGGGAGGATATAAAAAAAGGCAGATGCATCATTACGGGTGAGGAGGGTGTAATCGTAAGGACACACAGCAGAACCCCTATTGATAAAGATACAAAGTGTCTGGTGGGGTTTCAAAAAAATTGCGGCTATGATTCTTATGGTAAAGAACAAGGTTATAATGCACCCATCATAAAATCAACAGAATTTGCCTATGTTACGGCGCTAAATACTTTGTTGAAAACAAATTCCCAGCGCCTTTTAATCGGAGACGCATCAACGGTCTTCTGGTCTGAAAAACGAACCTCTTTTGAATCTGATTTTTCTTTCTTTTTTAAGGAACCTGAAAAAGACAATCCCGATGCGGGAATTCAAAAGGTAAGGGCACTTTTCCAGGCTGTCAATAATGGAGCTTATCAGGACGATGACAGTGATACCCGGTTTTACATTTTAGGATTAGCTCCCAATGCCGCCCGAATTTCCGTCCGCTTTTGGCAGGTGGGGACGATATTTGAATTTGCAACACAGATTAAAAAGCACTTTGAAGACTTTTTAATCGTTAAACCGCCAAGAGAACCGGAGCACTACTCTCTTTGGCGCATTCTGGTAAATGTTGCAACCCAGGATAAGAGCGAGAATATACTGCCAAATCTTGCAGGTGATTTTATGCGGTCTATTTTAAATGGAACGCCCTATCCGGCAACATTGCTTCAGGCGGTGCTCCGCCGTATCCGAAGCGATACAGAAAACAGGGTAAAGCCTGTGCGTGCGGCGCTGATCAAAGCCTTTTTGAATCGATACTACCGGTTTAACCCTGATCAAAATCATAAGGAGGTTACTATGGGACTGGATATTGCTCAACCATCGATTGGCTACCAACTGGGGAGATTGTTCGCTGTGCTTGAAAAAATTCAGGAGGAGGCGCATCCAGACATCAATGCCACTATCCGGGAACGTTTTTATGGAGCGGCATGTACGGTGCCGGTTACGGTATTTACAAATTTACTTCGACTGAAAAATCACCATCTTGCAAAACTTGAAAATAAAGGAAGAGTAGTATATTTTGAACGGTTGCTGGGTGAAATCATCGGCAATTTCAACGATTTTCCGGCACAGCTTGATTTACATGAGCAAGGTCGCTTTGCCATTGGTTACTATCATCAAAGGCAGCAATTTTTTACCTCAAACAAATAAAGGTAATTGAGCAGATTTTTCAAATAAAGAAGGGAGTTTGATTATGAGTACAAATGCTTCGATTGAAAAACGGTATGATTTTGTAATTCTTTTTGATGTTAAGGACGGAAATCCCAATGGAGATCCCGATGCAGGGAATTTGCCACGTGTAGATGCTCAAACAGGACATGGACTGGTAACGGATGTTTGTTTAAAAAGAAAAGTAAGAAATTACGTGGGGCTGAAAAAAGATGAAAAGCCTCCATATGGGATTTTTATAAGGGAAAAAGCCGTATTGAACAATACAATCGAGCAGGCATATATCAGCTTGAACATCGATTTGCAGAATCCGCCCAGCGATCCGACAGATGGGAAAAAACGAAATAAGGCTGGCCAAGGGCAGGGAAAAGAAGTTGACCGTGCAAAACAATTCTTATGCCAAAACTTTTTTGACATAAGAACCTTTGGGGCGGTTATGTCAACCGGAGCCAATGCCGGTCAGGTTCGAGGTCCGGTACAGCTTACGTTTGCCCGTTCGGTAGATCCTATTGTGTCTCTTGAACACAGCATCACTCGAATGGCAGTTGCCACGGAGGCAGAAGCTGAAAAACAAGGTGGGGATAATCGTACAATGGGACGGAAATTTACCGTTCCTTATGGACTTTACCGTGCCCATGGTTTTATTTCAGCCCCTCTTGCAAATCAGACCGG
>JAFADI010000188.1 GCA_023424965.1 Bacillota bacterium | reverse complement strand
CTGAGATTGATCCCTATAAAATTGATTGTGTTTACAACCTTGCCGAAATACTCGGGATAGCCTATCTTCCACCAGCCCACGCGGGTTTTGTCCGGAAACCACACTCCCGCCACATAGGTTCCCCGGTGCATATCCCCCGAATATTTTTCCTCGAAGCTGCCCCGCATTCCCATGTACCCGTTTCCCAGCGACATGATGCTTTCGGAAAACCTCATGTGTTCTCCGGGCAGTGTGTTTTCAACGATTTCCCACCCATGGGCGGCAAATAATCTCCTGTCCATTCGAAACTCCCTTACCCCCGGCCTGCTCCGCAAGTGGCCCTAAAACAAATGCCACCTGGTGGTTTTTCAACCACCAAAGGGCATCTGTCCAGCCTGGGTATATAATTTTAGGTATATAAGTTGATTGAAGGTCTTACTGTTTGGCCTTCGCCTTGTCCACAATGGCTTTATCGACGCCGTCCGCCATTGCATTGCCGTCAATCTGTCCCGCCAGGTACTTCATCATCACTGCTCCGATGTCGTTGATGGCTCCGGTTGGAAGCCTGGGGAAGGACCAGGAGAACACCTTTCCGTCCGTTGCGTATGCTGCCAGCGCTTGATTCAAACCCTTAAAATCCTTGCCCTGGATCGATTTGAAGGCCGGAACGGATTTGAACTCCTCGGTGATATAGCGCTTGCCGCTATCGGAGGAAACAAGCCAGTTCAGCCATGCCTTGGCCTCTTCCTTGACCTTTGATTCCTTGTTTACACTCCAGAAGTTGGGTACGCCCGCATAGATCTTTTCTTCCGGCGTATCGCTGGTGGGCATGGGGATAAAGCCTACTTCAAGGTTGGGATCCACCTTGTCGATGTCGGGCTGTATCCAGTTGCCCTGCTGGATCATGGCACCTTTGCCCGCTGCAAAGGCATTGACGGAGGTTGCGTAGTCGCCGGCGGTGGTCATGTTCTTCTGCCCGTATTTCACGGTAATATCCAGGAGCTTGAGCCATCCGGGCGTGATGGGATTGTCTCTGGTCTTCACTTTCCCCGCTGCCACATCGTCGATGAATTTCTGGGGATCCGGCTGCTGGGAAAGCAGGAGGTTGACGTTGTGGCAGCCCAGCACCCACCATTCCGCATAGCTGTTGACAAAGGGCTGTATGCCCGCAGCCTGGAGTTTTTTCGCCGCATCTTCCAGTTGCGTCAGCGTTTTGGGTATTTCGGTTATTCCGGCCTTTTTAAAGAGGGCCTTGTTGTATGCAAAACCAAAACCTTCGATTGCCTGGGGCTGGCCGTACAATTTGCCGTCCTTGGTCATGGGAATGCCGGTGCCTTCCACCATGTCTTTTACCCAGGGCTCGTTGGTCAGCTCTTCCGACTTTTCAAGCCACTGGTCAAGGCCTGCAAATCCGCCGTTTACAAATATGTCGGGGGCGTCACCCGACTGGAATTTCGCCATCAGTGCGGCATTGTAGTCGGTTCCGCCGCCAATTGTCTCAATTTTCAGGTTTACACCGGGATTCTCCTTCAGGTAGTCCGCCGGCATCTTGCCCAATGCATCCGCAATCTCAACCTTCAGGTTGAGGATTTTGACGGAAACATCCTTTTTGGCCTCGGGAGCCTTTGCTTCCGCTTCCTTTGTTTCCGCCGCCTTATCGGAAGGAGCGGCCTCATTCTTCGCCGCAGGACTGCCCGCTCCGCCGCATCCGGCCAGAAGGCCCAGCAGCATCACGGTCGCCAGTACGATTGATAATAGTCTTTTCATTTCTATTCCTCCATTCTTTTATTATGATCAAATACCAATTGGGTTCAATTGATACCAACCATCGGGTTTGATTCAGCTTTTTACCGCTCCTGTGGTAATTCCTTCGATGATGTATTTCTGCAGGCTCAGGAATGCGATGACTACGGGGGTGATGCCCATAATCAGGGCTGCCATCGCCAGGTGCCACTGCTTGGTATACTGGCCAAAAAAAGAACTGATTGCCAGGGGGATGGTCCTCATTTCCTCCTTTGGAATGATAAGCAGTGGCAGCAGGAAATCATTCCACACCCATAGGCCGTTCAAGATGAATGCCGTTACGGTAATGGGCTTCAGCAGTGGAAACACAATTTTCCAGAAGGCTCCATATTGGGTGCACCCGTCCACAACAGCCGCTTCCTCAATCTCGGCGGGTACCGTCTTGATAAAGCCGTGGTACAGGAACAACGTGAAGGAGACGCCAAAGCCCAGGTACACAAACAGGACGCCATGGTAGGAATTGAGCACATGCAGTATCCCCGCGACCTTCACCATGGGAATCATCACCGATTGGAAGGGGATTACCAGGGTGGATATGAACAGCAGGAAGATAAACCTGTTGAGCCTGCTGTCATGCCTGCTCAGGCGGTAAGCCGCCATGGAACTGACAACCACCAGCCCGATATTCACCGATACCGTCACAATCAGCGAATTCAGGAACACCTTGGGAAAGTTCAAAATTTCAAAGGCCTTGAGGAAATTGCCCAGATACAGGCCCTGAGGCAGGGATGCGGGATCGAGGGCCAGTTCCCTCGCCTCCTTGAAGGAATTGACAATAAGAAAGTAAAAGGGTGACAGGCACAGCAGCGCCAGGATGGCGATCAGTATTTCCAGCAGGAGCAAATTTCTTTTTTTCATCACACCTGTACCTCCTTCCGCTTCGTATATACCGTCTGCAAGGTGGTAATCAGGGCCACGGCAAGGAAGAATACAAGGGCCTTTGCGGAGCCCAATCCGTAATTATTGCTCTGAAAGGCTTCCCTGTAAATATCCAGGGCAACCGAGCGGGTGTCGAAATTTCCTCCCGTAAGGGAATAGTTGAGGTCAAACAACTTAAAGGAAGAATTGATGGACATGAAGAGGGACACCGTCATCGCCGGCATGATCAAAGGCAGCGTAACATTCCTGAATACCTGCAGGCTGTTGGCCCCGTCGATGGTTGACGCTTCCACCAGGTCCCTGGGCACACTGTTGATTCCGGCGATATAGATGACCATCAGATACCCGGCCATCTGCCAGACCTGGACGATGACCGTGGCCCAAAAGCCGGTGGCCTCGGTACCCAGCCAGGGGAGTCCGAAAAGCCAGAGCTCCGTCGCCTCTCCGATTGCCGTGAAAACCTTTACGAAGATAAACTGCCATATGAAGCCCAGGATCAATCCCGAAATCACATTGGGCAGGAAGAACACCGACCGGAAAACATTCCTCAGCCGCAGCTCCCCCGAAAGCATCAGCGCCAGGGAAAGGGCGCACACATTGACCAGAACCACACTGACCAGGGTAAACCGGGTAGTGAATCCGAAGGCCTTTAGAAAATTGTCATCCTGAAAAATCATGGCAAAGTTTCTGAGGCCCACCAGCGGAGCTTCATCCGATACTCCGTTCCAGCTCGTGAAGGAATAATACATGCCGGTGATGAAGGGTACCAATACAAAAATAACGAAAAACACAAGTGCCGGTCCTAAAAAAATGATTTGATGCAGCATATTGTCCAGAAGCTTTTTCCTGCTCAATTGACTTACCCCCTTGAAGCCGCCTGACAAACCGATTGTTTTTTCATCAAGCTTATGGCTTCATTTTAGGGCATGGGGAGCAGGATTTAAATTTCAAAGAATTGTTTTCCTGTTTGTTTTCTTTGTTTGTTGCGGCACATGCAAAAAAGACAGCGCCCCGGGGTTGTCCCGGACGCTGTCCTTTTTGCATACTTGCGTCTTTCAAGTCGCCTTACCTGGAAATCACCGGTAGCACCACCTTCACGGCGGTACCTTCCCCCACCTTGCTTTCGAGGAATATGCCGTAGCTTTCGCCGTAGTGCAGCTTGATCCTTTGATTCACGTTCAGCAGTCCGAAGCCGCCTTCCTCCACCGGCACCTCCTTCACTCCCGCAAGGGCCCCGTTGATCTGCTCCAGCCTTTCAGGCCCTATTCCCCTGCCGTTGTCTCTGACTTCCAGAACAATGGCGTTCTCCTGCCTGGCGGCCCCGATGGTTATCCGCCCGCCTCCCCCGTTCTTGTTGATCCCGTGCTTTATGGCATTTTCCGCCAGGGGCTGCAGCAGTATCCGGAGGGTCTTGCAGTCCAGCACCGAGGGGTCCGTCCGGAAATCAAATTCAAAGCAGTCCTTATACCGGATTTTGCTGATAATCAGGTAGTTATGCACATGTTCGATTTCATCCTTGACGGTATAGGTCTCCTTCCCTTTGCTGAGCCCCAGCCTGAAAAACCTGGCCAGCGCCGTCACCATGGCGCCGATGTCCTGCTGTCCGGCTTTCTGGGCCATCCAGTTGATGGAATCCAGGGTGTTGTATAAGAAATGGGGATTGATCTGGTATTCCAGTATCTTCAGCTCCGTCATCCTTCTTAGCTTGTGTTCCTCATCGATTTTGACGAGCAGCTCCCTGATGTCGGTGGCCATGGTATTGAAGCTTTTCTGGAGGCGTCCGATCTCATCCTGCCTGTCTACCTCCACCCTTTTGATGAGTTTGCCCTCCCCGAACTGCGCCATATTTCTCTCCAACTTCTTGAGAGGCGCCGAAATGCTCTGCGAAATGATAAAGGAAACAATAATGGCGAGGACGAGGATGACGATGGTGAGAACCGCCACCTGGGAAGTGAGCTTGGAGGCCTCGGAATTCAGGTAGCTGTAAGGTATGGTGCTTATGATGTACCAGTTGGCATCCTCGATTTTGGAATATGCGATCAGCTTGTCCCCACTGCCGATTTTCATGGAAAAGGTGCCGCCCCCGGCCCTGTCCTCAAGGTTGATACGCTCAATCAGTCCCGGTTCCTCAAAGGGCCTGCCGATGGGAATGGTCGTGCTGTCGCTGGACACGACGGTTCCGTCGGCATCCAGGATGAAAATGTCCGCACCCTTTCCAATGTCGATATCCTTGTATACATTTCTGAAGTAGTTTTGGTTGACTGCAACAAACAGGTGCCCCAGCATAATGGAGCTCACCGAATTTCCGATCTTCCTTCCGACGATGATGTCATATTCATCCGTATCGCCGATGTTGGCAAGGGATAGGGTGAAATTCCTCAAATTTTCTTTATCGTTGTTCAGTTGGATGACTCTGTTCAGGTCCTCCTCTTTCCACCGGCTCTGCACATGTAAATGGGTTATGTCGTATTTGCCCTCCTGGCTCAGGCTGTTGTCCGCATTAAAAACCATCAGCACGTCGTCCACGTCTTTTGTGTTGAGAAACTTCAGCTGCATGATGCTCAAAAATATAAACCGGACGGCGGTCTTGTCGGCATCTTTGGCTTTCCTGTATCCCGTGAGGCTGTTGTTCACTTCCGGAGATATGATAATGTCGTCACTGTAGCTTTTTATTTTCTGGATGTTGGTGTTGATGTTCAGGCTCACCTGATTCACAAGCTGTTGGGAATAGGTGCCTATTTTCTCTTTGATGGCCTTGCTGGAGCTGTTGACGGAGAACATGGCGGAAACAGCCAGCGGAACCAGGGATAATGCCAGAAAGGCAAGAATGAGCTTGTTCTGCATCCTTATATTCCGGAGGAGGCCTCCCCTTTTTATTCCACGGGCAAATGCATTCCTGAACAATGTAAAAACCCCTTTACCAGTAATTATTGCCGGACTTTTCAATGATGGCCCTATCGATGGCCTCAAAGAGCTGCGGTGCGGTAGACCGGCCGCTGAGGTACTCCATGATCTCCGGTCCTATGATCTCGGTGGCGCCCGGGGGCAGCCTCGGAAATTCCCAGCCATAGGTGTTTCCCGTGGAAATATATTCAAAAAGGGCGGCGTTGAGGCCGCTGAGTTTTGCGGGCCGGATGCTTTTGAAGGCGGGAATGAATTTCAAGTCCTCCGCAATATAACGCCTGCCCCTTTCGGACGACACCATCCAGTTGAGCCACGCCTTGGCCTCGGCTTTCACCCTGGATTCCCTGTTTATGAGCCAGTAGTTGGGAATTCCCGCGTTGACCTTTGTCTCCGGCACATCTCCCAGGGGGATGGGCAGGAAGCCCACCTCCAGGTCCGGATCCACCTTGTCCAGATTGGGCTGTATCCAGTTTCCCTGCTGGATCATGGCAGCTTTTCCCGCAGCAAAGGCAGCAACCGACGACGCATAGTCCCCCGTGGCTGTGGGGTCCTTCTGTCCGTATTTTACCGTCAGCTCCAGAAGCCTGATCCAGCCTCCGGCTGCAGTGCCGTCCTGAAATTTTGCCTTTCCGGAGGCAATGCCGTCGATGAACCTCTGAGGATAGGCCTCATGGGAAAGGGGAATGCTGAAGTTGTGCATGCCCAGCACCCACCATTCGGCGTAGCTGTTGGAAAAGGGCTGTATCCCTGCCTCCTGCAGCCTGGCGCAGGCCTCCTCCAATGTCTTAAGCGTATTGGGCAGTACCTTGATGCCCGCCCTGGCAAACAGGCTTTTGTTGTATGCAAAACCGAAGCCCTCCACCGCTCCCGGCATGCCGTACAGCCGGCCGTTCCTTGTCACGGGAGTTCCCGCTCCCTCAATCATGTCTCCGGTCCATGGCTGGTCCGACAGGTCCTCAACCTTTTCCAGCCAGGGCATCAGCTTGGCGTGGCCTTCATTGATGAATACGTCGGGTGCGTCCCCCGACTGGAACTTGGCCACCAATCCCCGGTCATAGTCCACGCCCCCTCCGAAGGTCTCAAATCTCAGCCGGACTCCGGGATTTTCCTTCTGGTAGTCCACCTCCATGCGCTTTAAAACATCCGCAATTTCCACCTTGTTCTGCAGAACCTTGATTGTCACTTCTTTTTCATCCTCAGTACGGCTTCCGGCACCGGCCTCGCCCTTGCCACCTTCCGTATTGCAGCCGCCCTGCAGAGCCAATAACAGGATACAAACGATCATCAAAAATTGTTTTTTCATCGTCATTTTTTCTCCCTGTATTCCATCGGGGTCTTACCGGTAATTTTCCTGAACAGGGTGGCAAAGTACTGGGAGTTGGGATAGCCGACGGCGGTCCCTACGTCCGAAGTCCGGATGTTGGTTTCCTTCAACAGGTTCTTTGCCTTTTCTATTCTCAATCGGGTGAGAAATTCCATGTAAGTTTCTCCCGTTTCCTTTTTGTATAATTTGCTGAAGTAGGCAGGGTTGAGGTAAACATGCTCCGCCGTTGAATTGAGTGAGATGTCGGGATTGGCATAATTGGCTTCAATATGCCTCTGGGCCTTGGTAATGACGCTTTTGACATTGTTGCTCCTGTTTTTTCTCAGCTCGTTGACACAACCCATGATAATGTTGGTCATCCAGTTCTTTATTTCCTCTGCCGTGTCGAAGCGTTCCATAATCTTATAGGTGTCCAGCAGCTCCCATTCATACAGCCTGTGAATATCCACGCCCAGGTCCATGAACCTTCTGGCCGTCACTGCCAGAAGCTCCATGATGGAAATCCGCATATTCTCCTTCCGGTAGCCTTTTGTCCCAAGGTCCCTGAAAAAATCCTCCACCGCTCTCCGGATTTTTTCGTCGTCCTCCCCGTTAAGACTTGCCAGAATAATGTCCTCTTTATCCTTGGGATAGCTGAAACAGCCTCCGCTGATGGAGCAGACATCCGCAATATGGATGACGCAGTCCTTTCCGGCCACAACCTTGAAATCCAGGGCCTTCACCGCCTCGCCGCAAGACCTGGAAACCTGTAACAGGTCTCTGTACAGGCCTCCGATCCCCACCGAAACGGTAACATTTAAAGTATTTTTGATTACCTGCTTCAACCGCTCGATGAAGCACACGATATTTTTAAGGGTCCTGCCCTTCGCTTCTCCTTCTCCCCCGGCAACCGCCACAATGTTGCCCATGCCGTCAATGAAGGACCACAGGCTGAATTCTCCGGCAAGCATGTCGCCAATCAGCTCCTGGATGCACCGGAGGATGATGTGGACCTTTTCGATCCCGTGCTTCTCAAGCAGGTCATAGTATCCGTCCAGGTCGAAAATTATGGAGCAGTAGGCGCTTTGACCCGCCTCCAGCTTTGCCAGGGAAAGCCTGCTTTGAAGCTCTTCCCCGTTCCTTATATTCCCGCTGACCAGGTCATTGAGCAGTCTTTCCACCACAACCTCACGGTTGATTTTGATTTCCGATTCCAGGGCATGGACTTTTTCACTGAGCTGCTCTTCTTCCTCAATTTCCCCAATGACCCCGCGGACTGCCTTTATAAGCTCCTCGGGCAAAATGGGCTTCAGGAGGTAGGAAAAAACTTTCAGCTGCAGGGCTCTTTTGGCATATTCGAATTCGTCGTATCCGCTGAGGATGATGACCTTTATGCGGGGATATTTCTGTTTCAGATTGTCGGCGAATTCCAGGCCGTCCATTTCTTCCATGCTGATGTCGGTGATGACGATATCCGGCAGCAGGCTTTCCACTTTTTCAAGGGCCTCGATCCCATCGCAGGCCTCCCCCACCACTGTAACTCCGCAGGTGTCCCAGGGAACGGCATTTACAATTCCGTCCCGGATGTTATATTCGTCGTCTACAACCAATAGTTTATACATACAGACACTTCTCCCCGGCGGCAAAAATATACCTATAATAAAATTTCTACAAGTTTTACACAACTCCTGCAATACCCGCCGGCTTTTGAGTTCAATTATTTTGCATTCCTTTTGTTTTTTTGTCTTTTTCGGATTTTGCGCTGTGGCTTCCTGCGCTGCGCCTTTGCCTCCCACATTGACATTTCATTTTGAAATCGGTATACTGGATAAAACAATCCGGCTGCGCAAATGGCAGCCCCTTGTCCGTCGCCGCAGGCACCGGCAGCATGTCCGCGCTGTTTTAAAACTTCGAGAGGTTTGACACATGCAGGAAGAAGCACACGAAATCACACAACCGCTAAACACACAAAAATATTTAGGCAATCGAGGGCTGATTGTTTTTATTGCCCTGATGAATATGTTCATTCCCCTTTCCACGGATTTGTATCTGCCGGCCTTGCCCAAAATGAGCGCCTATTTCGGCAGCAGCTCCGCCGTCACCAATCTGACCCTGAGCGCCTTTTTTATCTTTTATGCTTTCGGCATTTTGATCTGGGGGCCTTTAAGCGATAAATACGGCCGCAAGCCCATACTCACCGTCGGAAGCCTCCTTTATATCCTCAGCAGCATTTGCTGCGCGCTTTCCACCAGTGTACAACTGCTGATCGCTGCAAGGATACTGCAAGGCATCGGCTCAGGCGGCATCACCTCCGTTTCGGTTGCACTGATCAAAGACTGCTTTTCAGGAAAAAAAAGAGAAACCATCCTGGCCATTACGCAGTCGATTTCAGGTCTTGCGCCAATGCTCGCCCCCATCCTCGGCGCCTGGATCCTGTTGTTTACCAGTTGGAGGGGATCCTTCTGGACGTTGACGGCAATCGGTGCGGTCAACCTGGTTTTAACGCTTTTATACCGGGAAACGCTGAAAGAAAATGAAAGATATACAGGCACCTTGCCCGGCTCTCTAAGCCGGTTGTTTATCGTTGCAAAGAATAAAAGCTTTTTCATCCCGGCGCTGATATTTTCACTGAGTGCCGTTCCTTTTATGGGCTACATCGCACTTTCCTCCTATATTTATGTTGATTTCTTCGGCCTCAGCGAGCAGGCTTACAGCTATTACTTCGCAGCCAACGCGCTGTTGTCCGTTTCTGGACCTTTTCTTTACGTCCGGTATTTGAGCCGTGCAAATAAAAAAACACTTGCAGCCGGCTGTTTCCTTCTTACCGTTTTGAGCGGGGTTCTGGTAATGACGGTGGGCACCTTCGCTCCCCTGGCTTTTTTGCTGTCGTTTATGCTTACGTCCTTATCGGGCGCGGCGATCCGCCCCTTCAGCACCAACATTCTTTTGGAGCAGCAAAAAGGAGACACGGGCTCCGCCTCTTCCCTCATCAGCACCCTGTTTACCGTATTGGGAAGCGTTGGAATGTCCCTTGCTTCTGTTCCGTGGGGAAATATGGTGGTGGGCCTTGGAGCCATCATCACGGTTTTTTCGGCCATATCGTTGATTGGCTGGTATGCTTTTTTAAAATCTTCGATCCCTTGCGTCGGCTTAAAAGACACGGTGCTTCCCTCTCATGAAAATACCCTCGGCTGATGAGGATTTCCGCAATTTTTTTGCTCCTGCTCTTTGTCCGCTTTTTTAACCTTTATGCAGAGGAAGTAATATAATAGATTGGTGCAGCAAAACCGTTAAAGCACGCAAGAGGTGATGATATGGCCTATCCGAAAAATTGCCCTTATTGCAAAAAAGGTACGTTGAGCATCTTCGACAGCACGCCTACCTCGGTCACACTGACTTGTTCAGACTGCGACAAGCTGATTGCCGCCAAGTCCGA
>JAFADI010000097.1 GCA_023424965.1 Bacillota bacterium | reverse complement strand
TCGAAGTCATGTTGGCAAAAAACTTTTAAGGGTAATTTATTCCCTAATGAAAAACAATACTGTATTTGTTCCACAAATGTAGTCTAAAGCTATATGAGGGCAACTTATGTTGTCCTATTTGTCTTGCCCTTTTTTTCAGCATCAAATTAATTATAAATCTTTCATTTACTATTGACTTCATATAGTTAGTCTCCTTTTCTTAAATAAAAAAATGCCTTTTCAGTTTCAATTGAAACGAAAAGGTGTTGGTTAATATTATTCGGTAAACTCAACCATTTTTACGCTGGTCGAATTTTAAAACCTTTATTTCATGTACCCCTTTCATTTATTATTTTTTGTTAAGTTTTAATTTTATGAAAAATACCCACGTGACAAAGCTAAAATAATATGTTAAATTATTATTAGTCCGTATTCGGACCAATAATTTTATTAGGAGAGTTTACTATGATCAATAATATAAGAGAAACCATCAAGGATTATTATGATGTGTATTTTGGTATAGGTGCAATTTATGAAAAGCTGGCAAAAATGCATGCACTTACATCCAGCTCGCTTTTTGTGCTCTATATGATGCAAGAGTATCCAGACCAATGCACACAGCGCTTTATTTGTGAAAAGCTTCTTTATCCTAAACAAACGGTCAATACGATTTTGGATTCCTTTGAAAAAAAGGGCTACATTTTGAAAAAGGTCGCAGACTATGACAAACGCAATAAGTGCATTTTGCTGACAGAATCCGGACAGAAATATGCCAGCAGCATTCTGTCAGATATGCTTCATCTTGAAAAAACAGCCTTTTTGAATATGGGAGCCGATGAAAGGAAGGCCATGCTTCATGGCGAGAATGCCTTTCTTGAGCAGTTGACCCTGGCCTTTAATTCTCTTGAGCAGGCAAATCACACATCGGTTATACAACCCCCAAATCCTATGGATGGTCAGTAACCGGCCTATGACTAAGGTGAACACCAGAAAGTCTGTTATTCTATCAATCAGGAATTGGAACATCAAGTTTAAGGGGGATCACGAATGAAATACCTGATACAATTTTTAAAGGGTAGAAAGAAGATGCTGTTTTTAATCATCTTCGCATCCTTACTACAGGCATTCGGAACCTTGTTGGTTCCGTATTTTGTTGCAGAAATCATAGATAAGGGCATTGCAGAAAAAAATGTGCTGGCCATAATAAGCATTGGATTGCAAATGCTGGCTGCGGCAGGTGCCGCGGCCTTAATTTCTCTATGGGGCAGTTATCTGTGCGCGGATCTCGCAGCTATGGCGGGAAGGTACATGAGGGAAAAGCTCTTTGATAAGACGCAGCTGCTCTCTATCAAAGAGTTTAATCAATTCAGCACGGCATCTATGATCACCCGTGCCACAGGAGATATCACGGTCATTCAGCAGACCATGACTATGGTCACACAGATGATTCTGCCTACACCGCTTGTTGCGGTTGCGGCGGTTGTCATGACCACTGCCATAAGTCCAAAACTGGTATATATTCCGCTGGCAGGCATGTTCCTTTTTTTTATCGGGATATTTCTTCTGTTTAAGAAATCAAGCCCGATATCAAAAACCATACAAAGGCGAGTAGATACTATCAATAGGATTGTTCGGGAATCCATCGTGGGGATTCGGGTTATCCGCGCTTTTGACAACACGGAGTATGAGAAAAAAAGGTCGGACGATTCGTTTACGGAGTATACCAATAATGTGATTCGTTTAAACAGAACGTTTGCCGCCTTTAGCCCGATGGTATGGGTGATTATGGGTCTTGCTATGGCGGCAGTTGTCTGGTTTGGCGGCAATCTCGTGCTTCAGCAGTCGATACAGGTAGGAAGTATTTCTGCCGTAACGGAATATACTATTATGACGCTGATGTTCCTGATGATGTCGGCCATGGTGCTTGTTTACGTACCGAGAATGACGGCCTGTCTGGACCGCATACAGGAGGTATTGGATATTGACCCGGAAATAATGGATACCACCGAGACGCACGGACAGTTGAATACGGACAATCCTCAAAAAATCACGCTTCAAAATGTTACTTTTACCTACAAAGGTGCTGAAGAGCCTGTTTTGGAAAATCTCAGCTTTACTTGTTGGCAGGGAAAAACTACCGCCATTATCGGCGGAACCGGTTCAGGTAAAAGCACCGTTGCTGCACTGATGCTGCGACTATATGACATTCAAAAGGGACAGATACTGCTGGAGGGAAAGGATATTCGCGATATCACACAGCATGAGCTTCGTGAGCGGATTAGCTATGTGCCGCAAAAAGCCTTTCTATTCAGTGGCACGATTGCGGATAACTTACGTATGGGCAATAAAAAAGCTACTATGGAAGAATTGCAGTATGCAGCAAAAATCGCCCAGGCGGATTCCTTTATCGAATCCCTGGAAGCGAGCTATGACAGCCATGTGGCCCAGGCAGGCACGAATTTTTCAGGCGGGCAGAAGCAGCGGCTTTGTATCGCACGGGCGTTGGTAAAAAAGGCACCCGTGTATGTGTTTGACGACAGCTTTTCAGCGTTGGATTTTAAGACGGACGCTGCCCTGCGTGCTGCATTAAAGCGTGAAATGCGGGACGCTGCCGTTGTCATCATTGCCCAGCGGATCAGCACTATCATGGACGCGGACCAGATCATTGTACTGGACGCAGGAAGAATCGCTGGAATCGGAAGGCACCAGGAACTGCTGAAAACATGCAGCGTATACAAGGAAATTGCCGACTCACAGCTTACGGAAAAGGAGGCAAACAGGGCATGAGAAACAACAAAGATAAGGATAAGCAGCGGCCCATGAATACCTTTGAAACGGAAGATGTACCCAAAAATTCAAAAACGGCGATCAAAAGATTGTTTGGGCTATTGATGCAGCAAAAATGGACACTGATTGTGGTTGTGTTTGCCACCCTGGTGAGTATCGGCTTATTTGCTATAACACCGCTCATTTTAGGCAGGGCCATCGACGCATTGATTCAGGGAGTCAAGGAACAGGGGTTTGGCGGTGGATTTACTATGCTGGCGGATATTCTGCAAGGGCCTTTGCTCCTGTTTCTGGGGGCCTATCTGTTAAGTTCCTTCCTCGCCTTTATACAGGAATATATCATGGCCGGCGTGGGAGAAAAACTGGCACTATCCCTGCGCAAAAAGATGAGTGAAAAAATCACTAAACTGCCCTTGCGCTATTATGATTCCCATCAAACGGGAGATGTGCTAAGCAGAATAACCAATGACCTGGACAGAGTGGCAGAGGTTCTGAAAACCGGCTCGCTGCAATTTATCAGTGCCGTATTTAATATTACTATTAGTATCATCATCATGCTGTCCCAAAGCCCTCTGTTGACAGTGCTGATTTTAGTGGCCATGTCCGTAAGCGTATTCGCCACCAAATGGATTTCGGAGAAAAACTTTGAAGTGGCGGCTGAAAATCAGGCTGTTTTAGGAGAGCTGAACGGAAACATTGAAGAGTTCTTTACGGGCAACCTCATTATCAAAAGTTTCAATCAGCAGGAAACAGCTACAAATATCGTCCGGGAGATCAGTCAAAGACAGTATGCCGCCAATAAAAAAGCGCAGTTCGTCATGTACGCGATTTATCCGGCCATCCGTTTTCTGACCCAGCTTGGGTTTGTGGTCACTGCCATTGTGGGCGGTATCTTTGCCGCCAATGGCAGCATGACGATTGGTACTGTACAAGCGTTTTTGCAATATGTCAACCAGATTTCCGAACCCATTGCCCAAGCCTCTTACTTCACAAACTCATTGCAGGCAGCATTGGCGGCTGCGGAACGTGTCTTTGAATTTCTTGATGAAGAGGAGGAAGTGCCGGATACCGATTCACCCAAGCATATCACCGTTCCCAAAGGCGCTGTCAGCTTTGAGCATGTGCGCTTTGGATATGATCCCGATGCGATATTAATGCAAGATATCAGCCTGACAGTACGCCCGAATGAAATGGTTGCGATTGTCGGACCTACCGGAGCCGGGAAAACAACGCTGGTCAACCTGCTCATGCGGTTCTATGAGTTAAATGGAGGCAGGATTCTCATAGACGGCACGGATATCAAGGATTTGCCTAAAAGCGGGCTTCGGCAGATGGTTGGAATGGTGCTTCAGGATACCTGGCTCTTCCAGGGCACCATTGCCGAGAACATTGCTTATGGAAAAATGGATGCTACCCGCGAAGAAATTGTACAGGCGGCAAAGGCGGCAAGGTGCGACCATTTTATCCGTACTTTGGAAAAAGGATACGATACCGTCATCTCCGGTGAAGGGGGTAGTGTATCCCAGGGACAAATGCAGTTGCTGACCATTGCCAGAGCGATGCTGGCAAACCCGGCTCTGATGATTCTTGACGAGGCGACCTCCAGCGTTGACACCAGAACCGAAGTGGAAGTGCAAAAAGCAATGGCTCAGATCATGAAAGGAAAAACAAGTTTTGTAATTGCCCACCGGCTCTCCACCATAAAATCAGCCGACATGATTCTGGTCATGAAGAACGGCACGATTATTGAAAAGGGAACCCATGAAGAACTGCTTGCCGGAGATACTTTCTATGCAGATTTGTATAACAGTCAATTTAGCAATGGAGCAATAGCGGTAGAGAGTTAAAATACTCCCGAACACAATTTTTGCTGCATTTATACTGTTTCCCGTAACTGATGATCTTCAGAGGGAAGAAGAAGCACATGGTTTCATTTGACATTGTGTTGTCCTCCAATCTTTTTTGAGTTGTCAGTGCTTTTAGGAAAATAAAAAAAGGGCTATGCTTTTCGTTTTAAGAAAAACATAGCCCACACTTTTTTACTCGGCACCTGAAAGTCACTTCATTTTTAATCTGTATACAAAAACAAAGGCATCAAGATTTGCTGTTCTGATACCTTTGAATATTCTTGTATGAAATTTCCATTTCGCAGGTCATATACCTTCAACGACCCTTTGTCATCTATGAAAACGGCCAAAAAAACGAGCCAAAATTTGCACTTTTGGCGTCGATTTTTGCTCATTTTTCTCTCCAAAACCACTATTCGTCATCATTATTATCGTTTCAACGTGTGCCGCATAAGGAAACATATCCATTATTTCATTCTCTAGAACTTATCCGGCCTGCTCCGCATTCCGGTGACGTCGCCCACCGTCACTCCGTTCCGGTACCGGGCTCCTGCACTCGCTGAAAAATGACCGTTCAGGTCATTTTCCTAACGCTCATGCCCTCCCGTGTTCGAATCCCTGAATGCACAAAAAAAGAAACCAAAATACATTTGGTTTCTTTCTGGCGTGCCCAAAGGGATTCGAACCCCTGGCCAATAGCTTAGAAGGCTATTGCTCTATCCAGCTGAGCTATGGGCACATATTGGAGCGGGTGATGGGAATCGAACCCACGCAATCAGCTTGGAAGGCTGATGTTCTACCATTGAACTACACCCGCACAACTTCAGTGTTTTCCGACCTCTAATATTATACAAGGTGGTATTTCTTTTGTCAACACCATTTAAACCTTTATTCCAAGTTAATTTTATGTGCCCGGTACTTACACATAGATGACATTTATGCTTACTTCGCCCTTTTCAATTTCGATCAATGCATAGGATTCCGTATCGTCACTTCTGGAGTCGCTGATGCTTCCGGGATTTACCAGATAATAGCCTTCGGCCTTTACAACATCCGCTACGTGGGTGTGTCCGAAAAGCAGCAGATCCACGCCCATTTCCTGGGCCTTTTTATGGAGCTTGTCGTAGTCCCACTTCACAGAATACCTGTGTCCGTGAGTCACAAATATTTTCTTGCCGCCGCACTCGAGAAGCTTTTCTGCGGGCACTTCTCCGATCATAAAATCGCTGTTCCCGTAGATATATTCTATGGCGATGCCGGGAAATTCGGAAGATATTTTTTGTGCGTCCCTGAAATAATCGCCAAGATGTATGATCAAATCGATATTGTCATTTTTTCTCAATATTTCTTCAGCTTTATCCGTATCGCCATGGGTATCGCTGATTACAAGTATCCTCATTTTTACCCCCACCTAGTGGTCTAATCTATATTTCTTCTTTTCAATTCCTCTACCATAAGCCGGAGAGCTTTTCCCCTGTGGCTTATATTGTTTTTCCGCCCGGAATCCATCTGTGCCGTTGTCATGTTGTACTCCGGCATAAAAAACAAGGGATCATAGCCAAACCCCTTTTCCCCCACAGGTTCGGCGGCAATATGACCTTCACAGATTCCTTTGACGGTAAAATCCGAGCCGTCGGAAAACACTACGGCGATTACGCAGACAAACCTTGCGGTACGCTTCTCAAAGGGGACTCCTTCAAGCATTTTGAGAAGCTTGTTGTTTTTATCCGTGTCGGTGGCGCCTTCCCCCGCAAACCTGGAGGAATATATGCCCGGAGCTCCCTGGAGATAATCCACTTCCAGCCCCGAATCATCCGCCATCACCATGTCACCGGTTATTGCGTGAATTTCCCTTGCTTTAATCAACGCATTTTCTTCAAAGGTGCTTCCATATTCCTCGATATCTTTATCTATTCCGGCTTCTCCCATGGATATTACCTTGAAAGGCAGTCCGGTCAATATCTCCTCTATTTCCTTGAGCTTTCCTTTATTCTTCGATGCTACGATGAAATTTCTCATCCTTTGTTATTCCCCCAACCTCACTTGCTGTCGTCCCTAATGCTTCCTTTTGAATTTCTATGAGCTGTTTGATTCCGTTTTGGGCCAGATCGGCCAGCCTGTCAAACTGTATTCTTGAAAACGGAGCCTGCTCACCCGTCGCCTGTATTTCGATAAACCGCCCGTCCCCTGCCATGACCACATTCATATCTGCAATGGCTCCGGAATCCTCTTGATAGCAAAGGTCAAGCAGTTCATCGTCTCCAACCAGGCCAACGGAGGTTGCAGCCACGAAATCAGTAATGGGAAGTCTGGGAATCAGGCCGCTGCTTACCAGCGTATCGCAGGCATCCACAAGGGCTACAAAAGCTCCTGTTATTGCTGCAGTTCTGGTGCCGCCATCTGCCTGGACCACGTCACAGTCCACGACGATTTCCCGCTCACCCAGACAGCTGAAGTTTACAACAGAGCGCAGAGCCCTTCCGATAAGCCTCTGAATTTCCTGGGCCCTTCCGTTGAGCTTGAGCTTGTTGATATCTCTGGTATTTCTGGTGTGCGTGGCCCTCGGCAGCATGGCATACTCTGCCGTGACCCAGCCCTCACCGCTATTTTTTTTGAACTGCGGAACCTTTTCTTCGACTGTCGCGGTACAAATCACCTTTGTATCCCCCACCTCGATTAAAACGGAGCCTTCCGCATGCTTTATATAATTTCTCGTAATTTTCACAGGCCTCAGTTCAGAGGAACTTCTTCCATCTACTCTCAAGTACATACCGTCCCTTCGGAGCAATTGTCTGATCCTAAAGTAAATTATAGGTCCTTGCTCAAAAAATCATTGATCACCGGAGGAATGTCAAGCTCACCGGTTATTTCCGTGCCTTCGGGGAGTGTTCCGGGTTTCCCGTCAATAAGGATTTTTATCCTCTTGACACCTTCGAACTGCTTCATGGTAAAAAGCAGCTGCTTCAGGATAATGTCTTCTCTCGTGGTTCCCCCGTAATTTCTTATTCGGTTGTCAAAGTCAAGGATTAGAGTATTGCCGGAAATGCTGCTTTTTAGGAGCTTAGAACCTTGTGGAAGTTCAGTTTGCAGGTTGCCTTGATAGTCCTTACCCCTAAGCAGTTCAACAGCCTTGGCAGGTACATCTTCGTACTCCTGTTTTTTGTACTCCACCGACACGGGAAGGATATACAAATGTATATTATTTACATACTTAGCAAGATAAATATCCAGTTTGCTCAATCCATTCTGCAAATTGACCCTGGTTGAATTCAACAGCGTATTTGTCCTGTCTAAAGCCCCAGCTGCATCCGTTCCGAATTTCAATTTTCTTAATTCCTTACCGTCAACCATAAATTTCACCGCGTTCACCGAAGCAAACTCCGTCAGTGTGTAAACGACCGATGAAACAATGTTCCTCTCCGCCAGGCTATCCTTGTAGTCAAGCAGCTTGCTGCTGAAATCTACAAAAGCAGTCCCCTGCTTTATGTTTATTCCCAGTATTTCCGTCCCCTGCGGAAGTACGGGATATATTCCGTAATACTCCAGTTCCTCCCTGTTCAGGCTGGTATCCACAAGTGCTCCGATTGCAGCCCTCGCAATTCCCTCCTGCCTTTCAAACCGCCTTGCCACAGGAACAACCAGGCCATCTCCATCCTGGTAATACAGGGTGATTAATAAATCCCGGCTTTTCTTCACTTCCTGCGGAGTTTCACTCTCCTGTATATTATATACGGTCTGTGGGCTTCGAATGCCGCCGGTAAGTGCCGCATCCGTACTGCCTTTGCCTGCTGTCTCCCCCTCCGGCTTTGCCGCGGTCTGCTTGTTATAGGCAGGCAGCAGTTCAGTCTTCTTTTCGGGTGTTTCATCGGCAATTTTGCTTGCAGGCACCGAGCAGCCCGACACCAATAATATACCAACAACAATCAACAACAAACGCCTTTTCATGGTTTTTCTCCTTACGATAAAATGGTGGTTATCGTAATTATAGACAAACCTGAAAAGGAATATTATTTCCCACTTAATAATGTTACCACAATTTCTTCTTAAAAAAAATCAAAAGAATTTATAAATTCCCTTGATTTTTTTATGATTTTTTCCTAATCCCAGCTTAATCGCACTATGTTAAATGGCATTGTTTATTCCAAAAAGGCTTCAAAGCACCTTGTGCAGAGAAGAACAGAAGATCGTTGGCACGAAAGTGAGAAGTCCTTACTCACAGGTCATTCCAGTTGGTTTCCCATTCCTTTACTGCCTCGAAGTATTCCTCATAGCGTGAAGCCTTTTTCCCATAAATAATGCCTTTTACCACTCCATCAAGGTGGTGTTGATATCACTTCAGCTCACTCAGTGCCTGCAATACCGACTGGCATAGAGCCTCTGCCGCTTTTTGCCTGAAGTCATCCTTTTGCAGGTTCTCCCTGTCGGGCTTGTTGGTCATAAAGGCGATTTCAGCCAGCGAGGACGGCATCAGTGACGCCTTCAGCACCACAAGGTTGGGTCTTTCGATAATTTTTCTGTCTGCCGTACCAAGCTTTGCAAGAAGGTTGTTCTGGATGATCTGGGCAAACCTTTTGCCCGTGAAACCTGTGTCGCTGGACTTGGGCGGGAAGAACAGGGTCATGGTGCCGCCGAAATTGGTATCCGCAGTTGCATTGTTGTGTATGCTTAAAAACAGGGAGGCATTCAGGTTGTTTGCGATGTAAGACCTCTCATAAAGCCCCACAAAGCTGTCATCCTCTCTGAGCATGTACGTTTTTACATTTTTACTTTTCAGCAGTGCATTCAGTCTTTTGGCAATATCAAGGTTGAGATCCTTTTCGTTGAGTCCTCCGTATACGGCTCCCGGGTCTCTGCCTCCATGCCCCGCATCGATTACAACCAGCCTGTCCGACTTTGAGGCGGGCTTGAGGAGGGTGATTGTAGTGTCATCCACATCAGGCCTTGCAATAACATGATAAAAGAATTTATCCTTGGCGTTGAAAACGATGCTGGTCTCATTGGAGCCCGTGTCTCTCTCTATTTCGATGGAGTTGAGGTAGCTATCATTTATTTCCATCTCTCCGCTTCCAAGGTCCGCAAGGTTGGAGGGGAAGGTGATGGTATACTTTTTCCCGCTGGAGCTGTACTTTTCCGTGTAGAACTTCTTCAGGGTCTCTCCGCCTTCCGTCAATGCGGCCCCGCCAAGGGAGAAGTACACCCGGTCCCCGTTATTATGATATATGATATTTTTATAAGATGCGCCCTTCACATTCAAGGTCAGTTTCTTGCTTTTTTCATCCACACTAAATTCCGGCATACCCGACACATCCAGTACAACCCGCAAAGAGTCACTGCCGTATTTTGAGTACCTTACTCCCTTGACAACTCCCCCGATATAGTTTATCTTGTGCTCGTCACTGTCCGGCATTTTTACGTTGGGAATATCGATGACGATCCTGCCGGGGTCTGAAAGCCTGAAAATGTCATAATTTTTATAATTGTCCACGGTGATGGATACTGAATCTCCGCTGCCCGAAGAGGAGCAGTCAATTTTTATGCTGCCCGTTGTAGCTGAAGCCTCTCCCGTGGGAGTTCCGGTATTGGGCGTGGGAATATCCCCTGCTGCCGTCCCGTCATCCGGCGTGGAATCGTCTCCCGTTGTGGTTTCGTCACCGGTTATTGGAGCATCTCCTCCGAGAGTGATTACCAACTGCCCGTTTTTTTCCTCCGAGGAATATTCCGGCTGTCCCACCACATCAAGTACGATTCTCGCGGTTGTGTCGTCAAATTGCGCATACCGGATGGCCTTTACCACTCCGCTGTTGACATCGATGGTTTTCTTCTGCATCACTTTTGCGTAGGGAACATCGACCACGAGCCGTTCGGGGCTTGAAAGCCTGAAAATATTATAATTTTCATAGCTGGCAGCACTTATCACGATCTGGTCTCTGCCCGAAGCTTTTGTATAGGTGACCCCCTTAAGCTCCCCTTTTATAGACTGCTGCTTGTTGTCAATGGTTACAAGGTTATCGTCGGGATGCCAGCCCACCACCATATCCAGCTGCTCACCCACAAAACGGAGAGGAATCATGGTCCTGTCGTTGATGATCTTTGCGGGAACATCAAGCTTCACAGTCTTGTTGTTGACCTTGGCGCTGGTGTTGTTTATCTTGAGCTCCACATTGGTATTGTTCATCGCAACGAGTACTTTGCTGGTTTTGGCATCCCAGGTGACCGCTGCCCCAAGTTTTTCAAAAACAGCCCTGGCAGGCACGAGGGAACGGTCATTCAGGATAATGGGCGGGATTTCCGTATTCACAACCTCGTTGTTCACCTTCAGTTGCAAAATATTGCCGCTGTATGCATGCACTTTTCCATCATATGTAAGCATCAGTGGTTTAGCGAAGGAGTTTACGGAAAAGGACAACAAAATAACAAAAGATAACAAAACAGTAACAATTTTTTTCATGTGTTTACCTCATCAAATACTTTTCATTTGTGTTCAACATACATAATGCATGTTTTTTCTTCCTGTGCTAAAAGCTGCTAACATATATTTCGACACAATTATGGATTTCTCCTGTCTTTTTACCATTTTTTAATCTTTTGTAATGAAATTGTAATTTAAC
>JAFADI010000090.1 GCA_023424965.1 Bacillota bacterium | reverse complement strand
TTATTAAGTGTAGCCTTACAAAACTCCGGTTGGTCATACCCTTCAAGTCTACTCCCTGCTTCTTATCCTCCTTTCGCCGGGTGATCGGGAATATGGTTTTTATTTAATTTAATCGTTTAATCTGAGTGATATACCGTAATAGAAAATCTATATAAATATTCAGGACATATTAAGCTGTATGGGGAGAAATTATTTCTTTGTATCATTGAATAACGGAAATTTGTATCCGTTTGTTAATTGTTGATTAAATTATAGTTGATTCTCCGCATTACTTCTACATATTATTTTGTTAATAAGTTATACTATTTTGCTTTTTTGTCTTCCCACCGCCCCAAAAATCCATTGGCCTGTTAAACCCCAGCTGCTTTGAGCTTCGACCTGGTGCGGGCCCGGCACAATTATTGGGCACAGGGATGTTTTGTGATATAATATTGTCATCCATTCTATATTGGGCAGGGAGGCAGCGGTCATGAATCCAACGGATAAATTCAAGGAAACCAATCTTTTTGCCGGGTGCAATTTCAAGCTTAAAGTCTTTGAGGTGATTCACAACCAGTACGCCGTATTGCGGCTTCACTGGCATGATTACCCGGAAATCCTGTATTTTGTCGAAGGAACCGCCACGTTGAACATCGGTTCTTCCACCTATAAGGTTTCTCCTGGCGACATCCTTTTTTTGAACAGGAAACAGCTTCATTCCGGATACTCCCCCGACCACTCCCTGGTCAAATATTATGCCATTGTCATCGATCCCTCCTTTCTTGCGGGTGACATGAACTCCCCCGACCACAAGAAGTTCATCCAGCCTTTTATGGAAGGCTCCCGGCTGCACGCCGAGAAGCTCGACAGGAAGCACCCCTATTACGGCAAAATAAGAAACCATATAAAAGAAATCATCCATGAGTACAAGTCGGAATCGCCCGGTTTTGAAATAAAAATAAGGGCTCACCTGAGTTTGCTGGTAATAGACCTCTTCAGGGGCTATGTGCCCGTGGGCTCCTCCGCTCCCACGGCGGCCGGGACAAATACCCAGCAGATAAACAGCATCAACGCCCTCATCTCCCATATCTACGTTGCCTGTCCCATGAAAATAACCCTTTCGGAAGCCGCCGATTTTTTAAAGCTCAGCCCCTACTATTTCTGCAAGGTCTTCAAGAAGGTCACCGGCAGTACTTTTACCGACTTTATTAACATCTATAAAATAAGAAAAGCCGAGGAACTGCTGCTGTTCACGGACGACTCCATTTCCAGCATTGCCTATTTCCTCGGCTTTTGTAATACCAACTATTTTGACAAGGTTTTCAAACAGCATAAAGGGATTTCCCCGTCGGCATACCGCAAAAGAGAGTCCCCCAACATGGAAACCTATTTTACGGGAAAATAAACCGTATACCGTTCATTGACCACATTATAAAGCGGGACCAGTTTAAAATTGACCGGCTGTCCGGAGGTATAAAAGGAAACGTCTTCCCAGTCATTGGTGTTGTAAGGCCTCAGCAGGCTTTCGGCAGGCCTGCCTTCCGTGTACAGCGTCCGCTCTTCCCGGCATAGTCCCGCCAGCGCCGCAGGACCGTACATAAACGCGGTCATATGGGGCATATCCGGCATGGGGCAGACCGTGACCTTTTTGGGGAACGCGATGTCCAGCTTATCCCTGTGCCATTTGCGGTTTATCGTGACAAAGCCTTTGTTCTCGAAGCCTTCCGCCTTGTATTCCTGCCCGTTCAGTTGAATGGAGAACTCTCCCTTTGCCCACCAGGGAACCCTGAAGGTAAAGGAAAATTCCACAGGCTCCTCCGCGTTTATTTCGATTGCAACCTTGCTGCCGTCGGGCTTTTTCCACGCCGGCTTTGTGCCGTCAAAATCCTGGAGGATCTCCACCCCGATTCCGCTTCTCTCAAGCTTTATGGCAGAGGGAATATATTGGGAAAGGATAACCTGCTCGCCGTTTTCGTAGAAGGCCAGGTCTGCATACAGGGTGTGGGCCTGGAGCAGGGTGCCGTGGCAGCACCAGAAATCGGCGGTGGGAGTGCCCCATTTCTTGACCGCATCGGTATGGAGCGGCAGATAATAGATCACCATACCCGTTTCCGGATTCTGCTGCGCCAGAATGCCATTGTATATATTTCTTTCGATGTAATCATGGTATTCCAGGTTCCCGGTCCACCGGAAAAGGAAATCTGCAAGCCTTATCATGTTGTAAACGACACAGTGTTCCTGGTTGCTTTTGCTCAGCATGGTGCTCTGCTCCTGCCTTTTTGTCCACACCTCCGCCGTCGTCTGTCCCCCTGTACAGAAATATCCCAGGTCCTCCACCACCTGCTTCCAGTAGGCTTCAACAATCCTCCGGTACCTTTCAGCACCCGTCACCTCATAGGCCCGGGCGGCGCCGTGTATCTCCGGAATGGTGGTATTTGCGTGCATACCGCTGACCGTTTCTTCCCCCCTGAGCAGCTTGTCGAAGAGGCGGGGCCTGTCATAGCGCTCCAGCAGGTCCTTATATTTGGCTTTCCCTGTAATTCCGTACAGGTCTGCCCATACCTCCAGCATTCCGCCCGTTTCAACATCAAGGATGTCATCCATCTGTTCCCTTGTGAATTTTCCGCTCCAGCGGTGGAACCAGTCGGCCCATTTGTCCGCGATTTCCAACGCCTCGCTGTTGCCTGCGAACCTGAACATATCCACAAGTCCCATGAAGGTTTTGTGAAGGGTGTATTGGGGCGCCCACACCCTTTTCCCCGCCGCAAGCCGGTCCATATATTTCTCAGGGATGGAGCCAGCCCATTCGCCTCCGTTTTCCTGCTGGCATATCCCCAGTCCGGATACGATTTTGTCTGCCTTTGCCCTGAGCTCTTCATCCCCCGTCTGGCGGTAAATCCTTGCGGCGGCGGAAAGCCAGTGCCCTGTAAAATGTCCTCTGAGCTGGCAGTCAGGCGATTCCCAACCCCAGTGGATATCCGGTATGGCATTTTCGTCCGTCCGGATGATCATGCCGAAGATGCCCGCTTCCATCCGGTAGTTTTGAAGAAGGTGTTCGCTCTTCAAGCTCATGGCGTATCTTTTGTTTATCTCAAACCTTTTGGTAAAGATGCTCTCTCTCAGCTCCGCTAACGTATTCCTCATGGTCAAACCCCCTCATGGTAAATGTATTGAACACAGCCATCCATCCCGGCCCTGGCGGCTAAAGGACCGGCTCTGTGGCGCCCGCCAGCCATTGCCTTTCTTCTTCCTGCAAGTGGGGCGAAAGCTCCCTGTATACCAGACTGTGATAATCGTTCAGCCAGTACTTTTCATCTCTGGAAAGCAGCCCGTTGTCGATTCCCCTTTTATCTATGGGACAGTAGGTCATTGTCTCAAAGCGCATGAATTGTCCGAATTCCGTCCTTTCATCCTCTACCACCCGGTACATGTTTTCGGTCCTCACCCCGTGCTTGCCTTCTCTGTAAATTCCCGGCTCAATGGTGAGGATCATCCCTTTTTCAAGCCTGACGTTGTTTACAATCTGGTGGAACCTCTGGGGCCCCTCGTGCACACTCAGGCAGTATCCGACGCCATGGCCCGTACCGCATTTGTAATCCAGGCCGATGTCCCACAGCGGCTTTCTTGCCAGGATATCAAGGTTTGAGCCGGTGGCCCCGTAGAGGAATCTGGCCGTAGCAAGGGCGATGTGGGACTTGAGGGCCATTGTAAAGTCATGCATTTCCTCGCCGCTCAGTTCGTTGATGACAATGGTCCGGGTGATATCCGTCGTACCGTTCAGGTACTGCCCTCCCGAATCCAATACCAGCATTCCCCCCCCTTCCAGCAGGTAGCTGCCTTCCTTTTCCGGCAGGTAATGCATCATGGCCCCGTGGTCCTTAAAGCCTGCAATGGTGGCAAACCCCGGGCCGATATTGTTTTCCTGGAGGCTTCTGAAACGGTCCACGGCCTCCGCAGCCGAATATTCGCTGATCTCCCTCTCTCCCAGGTGTTTTTCCAGCCACATGAGGAACCTGACCATGGCGATACCGTCATTGACCTGGCATTCCTTGAAGTTTTCCAGCTCCCTTTCATTTTTTACCGCCTTAAGCCCTGCGGTGATTTCATTTAATCTCTTCCTGCCGCACTCAGGATTTATGGCGTCATACAGCCGGTAACTGGTCCTGACCGGGTCAAAGCCCACGCTTTGCCCATCCTCCAGCGCCGACAGCCGACCCTCAACCCGGTGGTATTCCGCAAGCTCTATCCCGTTTTCCCGGAGAAATTCCGCCGTATCCCCGTCCACCTTCGCAGGGTCAATGAAAAGGATGGCCTCATCCATTGAAACAAGCGCATAGGCAGCCGCCACCGGTACGAAGGGAATGTCTCCGCCCCGGATGTTAAACAGCCAGGCGATGTCGTCAAGGCTGCTGATCAAATATTGGTCTACGCCGGCTTTTTTCATTTCTTCCCTGACAGTTGCGATTTTTTCTCTCGCCGCCAGGCCTGTGAACCGGAGGGGATGTATAAAAATTCCTGCGGAGGAAGGAGCGGGTCTCTCCCTCCATATTTCGGCTACCAGGTCATGCCTGCTGTTGATGAGAATTCCTTTTTCACGGAATTTTTTCTCCATTTGTTTAAAGGCGGAAACGGAAATAAGATTTCCCGAAAAGCCCACCGTTTCCCCCTGCTTCAAGCTGTCCGCCAGCCACTGCTCGCAGGTGGGAACACCGGGATTGCCTATTTTGAAAAGCTTGATTTGAGAGCCCTCCAATTGCTTTTCCGCCTGTATGAAATACCTCCCGTCCGCCCACAGGCCGCTGTGGTATTTTGTGGCGGCAAAAGTTCCTGCGGAACCTGTAAATCCCGAAATCCAGGCTCTTTCCTTCCAATCCTCGGGAAGGTACTCACTCAGATGGGGGTCGGAACTGGGCACAATATAGGCATCCAGGCCGTACCGGTCCATCATTTTTCTTAACTCACATATTTTCTCGTCCGTTTTCATTTATGTCAGCCCCTTTGGTATATTTGCAGGAGAAGCAATGCCTGATTTTATGCTCGGAACAACCCTTGCAGACCCGAGGTTGCCTGCCCCTTTTCTTTTACATATTACTAAATACGATTTTAGCATATATTAACAATAATTCAATCATCCTCCCTCCGGTTTTATAGGGTTCAAATTTTGTTTTCCCTGATGCAATGGCAGATGCGGTTTTGCGGCTTATTGCCGATTTTAGTTCACAGGACACAAATTTTTGGTATAATTGAAATAGGGTTGATGCCCTGTGCCAAACAATTTTCATCCATATTTCAGGAGGATCAGATCACATCATGTTTTCCGAAATCGGTTCAAAGATAAACAGGCTGAGGACAGACAAGAAACTCACCTTAAAAGAATTGAGCCAGCTTACAGGCCTGTCGGTCGGCTTTTTGTCACAGCTGGAAAGGGGGTTGACCACCGTCGCCATCGACTCTCTCGACAACATCTCAAAAGCCCTGGGGGTGGATATCAACTACTTTTTTACCCTGGCAAAGGAACAGGACAACTTTATCAAGAAAAGCTATGAACGGGAAGTTATTTTTATGGACAAGGACAACTTCATTCAGTTCCACCTGTCAAACAACCTGCTTGATAAAGCGCTGCTTCCCAGGCTCATCGAGGTTTTCCCCAAGAAAAACAACGAAACGGTGCTCACCTATTCTCACGAAGGAGAAGAGTTTGTCTATATCCTGGAAGGCATTCTGACCTATTACTATGACGGCCAAAAATATGAGCTGTACCCCGGCGACTCGGTCCACATCAGGTCATCCGTACCCCATAACTGGGAAAACAACACGAATAAGACGGTACGGCTGTTGGAGGTAAGTACACCCAACCAGTTCCATACAGACAGGAAAGCGGATACCCCGGGGGATTAGACCCAGCCCGCACGGCTGGAATAGTCCTCCCGGGAGCTTCGATTTTATGGCAGTCCTACCCGTTCCGATAATTTTGCCGGTCCGCCCTCAGGAACCGGAAGCTTTCCCGTTCCTTCTAAAAGCTCGTGTGTTCCGTTCTTTCGATGATCTCATCCTGGAGGGCAGTGCTCAGATTGCAGAAGTAGTCGCTGTATCCCGCCACCCTGACGATGAGGTCCCTGTGCTTTTCCGGGTTTCTCCTGGCTTCAAGGAGGGTTTCCCTGTCGATGACATTGAACTGGATATGGTGTCCATCCAGCTTGAAATAGGTCCTTATGAGATTTGCCAGTGCCGCCAGCCCCCCGTCGTCTTGCAGTACCTGGGGTGTGAATTTCAGATTCAGCAGAGTTCCCCCCGTCCTCAGATGGTCCATCTTCGAAGCTGATTTGACCACCCCCGTAGGTCCCTGGCGGTCCGCCCCCTGCACGGGGGAGATGCCTTCGGAAAGAGGTGTGCCGGCATTGCGGCCGTCGGGCGTCGCCCCGATGACAGAACCGAAGTAAACATGGCAGGTGGTGGGGAGCATATCAATCCTGTAGCAGCCGCCCTTCATGCTTTTTCTGCCGTTGACCCCGTTATAATAGGCATTGAAAACCTGCAGCATGATCTCATCGGCAAATTCTTCGTCATTGCCATACCTGGGGGTTTTATTCAAAAGAAGCTGCTGAATATCCCCCGTTCCTTTGAAATCATTGTTCAATGCAAAAAG
>JAFADI010000073.1 GCA_023424965.1 Bacillota bacterium | reverse complement strand
GAAAAGGTGGTATACGGAATCACCACCGGTTTCGGCAAATTCAGCGACGTATTGATACCGAAAGAAGATACGGAGGAGCTGCAGCTCAACCTCATCCATTCCCATGCCTGCGGCGTGGGCGAACCCTTTCCGGAGTCCGTAAGCCGTGCGATGCTGCTGCTTCGCGCCAACACCCTTTTAAAAGGCTTTTCCGGAGTGCGCAGGGTCCTGGTGGAAAGTCTTCTGAGTCTGATCAATTCGCACATTCATCCCGTCATACCCCAGCAAGGCTCTTTGGGTGCCAGTGGAGACCTGATCCCCCTCTCCCATCTTGCCCTGGTTTTAATGGGTGAAGGCGAAGTGTATTACAAAGGGAAAAGATGTCCCTCCATGGAAGCCTTGGCCGCAGAGGGCATTGAGCCTCTGACCCTCCAGGCAAAGGAGGGCCTGGCTCTCATTAATGGCACGCAGGCAATGACTGCCATGGGCGTGGTAGCCTATATCGAATCCGAAAGGCTTGCCTACCAGGCGGAGTTCATTGCCTCCTTGACCATGGAAGGCCTGCAGGGGATCATTGATGCCTTTGACGAGGATGTGCATATGGCCCGGGGCTATCCGGAACAGGTGGCAGTTGCAAAAAGAATGCGGGCTATTATGGAAGGAAGTCGCCTGGTTACACGCCAGGGAGAGCTGCGGGTCCAGGATGCCTATTCCTTAAGGTGCATCCCGCAGGTTTTCGGTGCGACCTGGCAGGCCCTGGGGTATGTGAAGGAAAAGCTGGAAATTGAAATCAATGCGGCCACGGATAATCCCTTGATTTTTGATAACGGGGGGAAGGTCATCTCCGGGGGCAATTTCCACGGACAGCCCATCGCCCTGGCAATGGACCTGCTGAAAATCGCCATGGCGGAGCTGGCCAACATCTCCGAAAGGCGGATCGAACGGATGGTCAATCCGCAGTTAAGCGACCTTCCTGCCTTTTTGAGCTCCAGGCCCGGCCTCCAGTCAGGGGCAATGATCCTGCAGTATTGCGCCGCCGCCCTGGTATCGGAAAACAAAACCCTGGCCCATCCCGCCAGTGTGGACTCCATCCCCTCCTCCGCCAACCAGGAGGATCACGTAAGTATGGGTACCATCGGGGCACGCCATGCGTACCAGATTATCACAAATGTGCGCGGCACACTGGCAATTGAGCTGATATGCGCCCTTCAGGCCGTGGAGTACCGCGGGCCGGATAAACTGGCTCCGGCTACAAGGAAGCTGTTTGAAAAGGGACGCGGCCTTGTCCCGTCCATTACAAAGGACAGGGTATTTTCCCAAGATATTGATAATGTGAAAACCTGGCTGATGGAGGGTTGGAAGGAGGAATTATGAACAACCTTGACGTATTCAACGCCATGACGGTAAAACTTGATCCTGCGCTGCCGGAGATGCCGGAGTTTGTGCCCGGCATAAGAAGGGCTCCGGACAGGGGATTCCGGCTCACGCTCCCACAGGCGGAAACGGCATTAAAGAATGCTTTGCGTTATGTCCCGGAGGAACTCCATGAGGTTCTTGCGCCTGAATTCATGGAGGAGCTTGTAAACTACGGCCGCATCTATGCCTACCGGTACCGTCCCATGGGCAGGATTTACGGCAAACCCATCGACAGTTACCCGGGCAGCTGCCTGGAGGGAAAAGCCTTCCAGGTCATGATCGACAACAATCTCGACTTTGAGACCGCCCTGTATCCCTATGAACTGGTAACTTACGGAGAAACGGGCCAGGTCTGCCAGAACTGGCTGCAGTACAGGCTGATAAAAAAGTATCTGGAGGTGATGACCTGTGAGCAGACGCTGGTCATCGAATCGGGCCACCCGCTGGGCCTGTTCCCTTCCCGTCCGGAGGCTCCGAGGGCCATCATCACCAATGCGCTGATGATAGGAATGTTTGACAATCCGTCGGACTGGGAGATTGCAGAGCAGATGGGTGTGGCAAACTACGGCCAGATGACGGCGGGAGGCTGGATGTACATCGGCCCCCAGGGAATCGTCCACGGCACCTTCAACACCCTCCTGAATGCGGGAAGGCTGAAGCTTGGCATTGATGCCGGAGGCGACCTCAGAGGGAAGCTTTTTGTGACCTCCGGGTTGGGGGGCATGAGCGGAGCACAGCCCAAGGCCATCGAAATCGCCAGTGGCGTGGGCATCATCGCAGAGGTGGACTACTCCCGGATTGAGACCCGGCACAAGCAGGGCTGGGTGAAAATCATCTCCGGCAGCCTGGAGGAAGTTTTCAACACTGCCGAAGAGTATATGAGAAAACAGGAGGCAATCTCCATCGCCTACCACGGCAATATCGTGGACCTGCTGGAATTTGCAGTGGAGCACAACTTCAAAATTGACCTTTTGTCGGACCAGACCTCCTGCCATGCGGCCTATGACGGCGGCTACTGTCCCCAGGGGCTGACCTTTGAAGAAAGAACCCGGCTGCTGGCCGGGGACCGGAACAGGTTCCGGACACTGGTGGACCATTCCCTGAGGAGACACTTTGAATTGATCAAAATACTGGTGGACCGGGGAACCTATTTCTTCGACTATGGCAACTCCTTTATGAAGGCCGTTTACGACGCCGGAGTGACGGAAATATCCAAAAACGGAAGGGATGAAAAGGACGGCTTCATCTTCCCTTCCTATGTGGAGGACATCATGGGTCCGGAGCTCTTCGATTACGGCTACGGTCCCTTCCGGTGGGTATGCCTCAGCGGAAGCGGCGGGGATCTGGACAAAACCGACAGGGCGGCCATGTCCTGCATTGACCCTTCAAGGCGTGGGCAAGACAGGGACAATTACATATGGATCCGGGATGCAAAAAAGAACAATCTGGTGGTGGGGACAAAGTCCAGAATTTTGTACCAGGATGCGGAAGGCAGAAGGGATATCGCGTTAAAGTTCAACGAAATGGTCCGGAATGGAGAAGTGGGCCCCATCATGCTGGGCAGGGACCATCACGACGTAAGCGGCACCGATTCCCCCTTCAGGGAAACCTCCAACATCAAGGACGGAAGCAATGTAATGGCGGACATGGCCACCCAGTGCTTTGCGGGAAATGCCGCCAGGGGCATGAGCCTGGTCGCCCTGCACAACGGGGGCGGCGTAGGCATCGGGAAAGCCATCAACGGCGGCTTCGGACTGGTGCTGGACGGCAGTGCAAGGGTGGACGGCATCATCAAATCCGCAATGATGTGGGACGTCATGGGGGGAGTTGCAAGGCGCTCCTGGGCACGGAACAGCAACTCCATTGAGACCTGCCTGGAGTATAATAAAAACTACGCGGGCGAAGGGCACATCACCCTCCCCTATATCCCGGCGGAAGAACTGGTCAGGAAAACAGCAGCAAAAGCACTTAGGGATTGTTAAAATAAATTTTGGAGGATACTATGGTAAAACTGGTGGAATGTGTTCCAAATTTCAGCGAAGGCAGAAATCTGGAGGTTATACAAAAAATCATCGCTCCTTTTATAAGCACGGAAGGAGTAAAATTATTGGATTACTGCCCTGACAAAGACCACAACAGGGTGGTGGTGACGGTGATGGGAGAACCGGAAGGCGTCAAGGCTGCAATGGTTGAGGCAGCAGGCATCGCCATCAGGGAGATCGACATGACCCGCCACAAAGGCGGGCATCCCAGAATGGGAGCCGTGGATGTGGTCCCCTTTATCCCCATTAAAAACATGACAATGGAGGAAGCCGTGGCCCTGTCAAAGGAAACGGCGGAGGAAATGTCCCAAAAGTATGGCCTTCCCATCTTCCTTTATGAAAAGGCTGCATCGTCCCCTGGGAGGGAGAACCTTGCAAATGTGAGAAAGGGCGAGTTTGAAGGAATGAAGGATAAAATTCAAACCCCTGAATGGAAGCCCGACTTCGGACCTGCACAGCTTCATCCTACGGCAGGCGCAACGGCAGTGGGAGCCAGAATGCCTCTGGTGGCCTACAACATAAACCTGAACACCGCAAACCTCGACATTGCCAACAAGATTGCCCGATGCATCCGTCACATCTCCGGCGGGTTGCGGTATTGCAAGGCAATGGGTGTGGAAATTCATGAAAAGGGAATCGTGCAGGTGTCCATCAACATGACGGACTATACCAGGACCTCCCTGTACAGGGTCTTTGAGATGGTAAAGTTTGAGGCGCAAAGGTATGGGGTTGAAATCACCGGCAGTGAGATCATCGGCCTCACGCCCATGGAGGCCCTGATCGATTCGGCGGCATATTACCTGAGGCTTGAAGATTTCAACATCAAGCAGGTCATTGAATATCGAATGCTGGAGTGAAGAGAGGGGTTGCTTTATGCAGGCGGATTTGATCATACGATCCGATTATATCGTGCCCTGCCGGGAGACTCCCGGGCAGGAAACAACCGACGGGTACATTGCGGTGTCCGGAGGCAGGATCATGGATATGGGCAGCGGCGACGCACCTGCCTCCTGCTTTGGTCCGGCCACAAGGTTTATCAACGCCCTGGGCAAGACCGTAACCCCCGGCCTGATAGACCCCCACACCCACTTGATCCATGGGGGCTCCAGGGAAAATGAGCTCTCCATGAAGTTGAAAGGGGTGCCCTACCTGGAGATTTTAAAGCAGGGCGGGGGTATTTTGAGCACCGTTAAAAACACCCGTAAGGCATCCAAGGAAGAATTAAAAGCAAAGGCTTCCCGGAGCCTGAACCAGATGCTGCTGCACGGCACCACCACCGTGGAAGCCAAAAGCGGTTACGGTCTGGATTTCGACACGGAGGTCAAGTGCCTTGAGGCCGCCGTGGAATTGGACAAAGAACACCCGGTGGACATTGTAAGCACCTACATGGGAGCCCATGCCATCCCCCCCGAGTACAAAGAGGACAAAAAGGGCTATATGGCACTGATGACGGACAAAGTCATGCCCTATGTGGTTAAACACAAGCTGGCGGAATTTATGGATGTCTTCTGTGAAGAAGGGGTGTTTTCTCCGGAGGAAGCCGGGATACTGATGAAGGCCGGGAAAGAGCTGGGTTTCAAGCTCAAGATCCACGCCGATGAAATTGTCCCCCTCCAGGGAGCCGAACTGGCGGCAAAGCTGGGGGCCTTTTCCGCAGAGCATCTGCTGGCCTCGTCGGAAGAGGGCCTGCTCGCCATGAAGGCTTCAAAGGTCACCGCCGTGCTCCTTCCCGGAACCTCCTTTTACCTGATGCTGGACCGGTACGCCAACGCCCGCGGCATGCTGGAAAAGGGCATCCGGGTGGCCATCGGAACGGATTACAACCCCGGTACCTGCCCCACGGAAAACCTCCAGGCGGTGATGACCTTCGCCTGCTTCGGCATGAAGCTGACACCGTGGGAAATACTGCGGGCCATCACCATAAACGCCGCCCACGCAGTGGACAGAGCCGGTGAAATCGGAAGCCTGGAGGCCGGAAAGAAAGCCGACCTGGTTATCTTTGACGCGCCCAACCTGGATTACATCGTGTACCATTTCGGAATAAACCACGTGGACACGGTGATAAAAAACGGCAGGCCCGTGGTAGAGCAGGGCAGATTAAGCAGGGTGCTTTGAAGCCTTTTTGGAATAAACAATGCCTCTTTAACTAAATCCATATTAATATAAAGGAGACCCGTTATGAGTTTATTGATGGATATGACACTGCGGGAGTTCAGCCAGGTACTGGCCAGCAGCGAGCCCGCCCCCGGCGGCGGCAGTACCGCAGCCCTTTCAGGAGTTCTGGCCTCCTCGCTGACGATGATGGTGGTAAACCTTTCTACCGGCAAAAAATCCTTTGAAGCACTGGAGGAAAATATCCGGCACAAGG
>JAFADI010000197.1 GCA_023424965.1 Bacillota bacterium | reverse complement strand
GGCAAAAGCTTTACTAAGGAACACGGACCTGATGATATATGAAATAGCAGAGAAAGTCGGGTTTAGTGATTCCCAGTATTTTAGCACGGTTTTTAAGAAAAATGTCGGTGTTACACCAAAGGAGTTTAAAGAGATTTAGAGGGGTGTATCTGTTTGTACAACAAGAGATTATTGCGAATAGCCTTCGCTGTTCTTACAGTGCTTTTCCTTATCACTGCGCAAACAAGCTGCAGCGGTACAACAAAGCAGGAGGCTGCCGGTAAGAGCTTATCTGAAAAAGTAGTCGGATTCAGTATTTATGCCACGAATGACGATTATACCTCCAGTGTGGTAGACGCGTTTTCCAATGCAATGGATCAGGTGGGAATAAAGTATAAGATCAAAGATGCAAACGGAGATGTAAAAAAACAAATATCGGATGTTGAAAATTTAGTTGCAGAAAATGTGGACATGATAGCCATCTTGCCCCTGGATGAAAGAGCAATCCGTAACAGCTTAAACGAGGCATCCGATAAAAATATCCCTGTAGTATCAATAACGCAGATCCCCTGGGTGGATGTTGCAGTCACAATCAGCGGAGGGGACTACATCAACGGCAAGGGCGCAGCGAAAGCGTTAAGGGAAAAATTAAACGGAAAGGGCAAGGTGCTGGTATTGGATTATTCTTCTGATCTGGCAAGAGTCGCCGAGAGAATGAATGGTTTCAGCGATGAGATGAAGGATTCTGAAATCAAAGTGATCGGTACTTTGAGGACGGCCAATACGGAAGAAACCATGGAGGCTGTAAAAGAACAGTTAGAGGTGCAGCCCGACATCAACGGTATTTTTGCGCTGGACAGCAATCAGGTCATTGGCTGTGGAGCTGCACTAAAAGCACTGGATAGAAAGGATATTATCGTAACGGGCATCGGCTCTGAAATGAATACAATTGATATGATTCTTGACGGGTATATTACCGCAGTGGCCGCCAGATTTCCCAATGAGCATGGGAGGCTTATGGCAGATGCAATCCATAAGTTTCTGAAAGGTGAGAAATATGAGAAAAACTATGATGCTTCCTTTAAAATCATAGACAAATTTAATGCCGTAGAGATGGCAAAAGTTTTATATAACAAAGATATAAAATAAAAGATTCCTTTTCATTGATCCATAGCTTAATGTTTAAAACATTGAGCTATTGTCATTTTGAAGCAAATTTTATCTTTCAAAACATCTGTGATTTTTCAACTTATTCTATGCTTTTTTTATTAAACTCCATTCAAGTGCGCTATATAATTATCTCACCTAGGGAAAACAATCATCAGATATGCCGGCTGCTGCTGAAATGGACCTCTGGTTTTCTAACGTAACAAATACCATACTTTTCTAAATTATTCATTAGGAGGAACAGTTATGAAAAAAGTCCTTGCTTTGTTACTCGCTTTCACTCTTGCTTTAAGCATTGCAGGTTGTTCAGGCACGGCAGAAAAGCCTGCTGCTCCAGCTGCAGCAGAAAAACCTGCGCAGGCTGAAGCGGAAAAGCCGGCGGATACCGCTAAGGAAGCTGCAAAAGACGGTAAAGAATTAACCATTGTCATGGTTGCAAAACATGAGGGTATCTCGTGGTTTGACGATATGCGCATCGGCGTTGAAGAGTTCGGCAAAGATTTTGGTGTAAAAGCCTATCAGATTGCACCTGAAGGCGGAGACCCGGCCAAGCAGGCACAGATGGTGGAAGACCTTATTGCGCAAAATGTTGATGCTATCCTTGCAGTCCCCAATGACCCTAAATCCCTTCAGCCTGTTCTCAAAAAAGCGAAAGAGGCAGGGATCATTGTTGTTACCCATGAGGCTTCCGACATCGCTGACGACGTGGATTTTGATATGGAAGCTTTCGACAATGCAGACTTTGGAGTCAACTTCTTTGAGGGTCTTGCAAAGGCCATGAATTATGAAGGTAAGTTTACCGGTTTTGTAGGCGGCCTTACAATGACTACGCATATGCAGTGGTATCAAGCGGGTCTTGATTATGTAAAGGCAAAATATCCCAAAATGCAGATGATTACTCCTGAGCCTTATGAAGATAAGAATGATAATAAAGTTGCCTATGATAAAACCATAGAAATTCTGAAAGCCAACCCTGATATCAAGGGCCTCTTCGGTATGGCAGCCTCCGGAGCGGGCATTGCCCAGGCTCTCCAGGATAAAAACAGAAAAGATGTCGCCCTGTCCAGTCTTGCGTTGCCATCCATGTCAGCCGGATACATAAAGAATGGCTTTATGAGTTATGCACAGGCTTGGAGACCTGCGGATGCGGGCTATGTTACCGCACTGATCGCCTATAAGCTGCTCAAGGGGGAAAAGCTTGAAGGAACGGTAGACTTAAAGAAAACCGGCTATGAGAAGAGTGCAGTAAAAGGCAAAATAATCTATGGCAATGCGCCTGTTGTATTTACAAAGGACAACGTCGATAATTACAAGTTCTAGTCATGGCGGTTTCAGAGGCTTTGACACCGGGTTTCAAATGTAATATATAAGTACGGGGCTGCTTGAAGTAGTACATTATAAGATTATTTCAAGCAGCCTTGTTGAAATATGGAGGCCTTATTTAAGATGGACAACGATATTTTAGTAGCAGAGAATATTACAAAAACATTTATAGGCACCCGAGCGCTAGACGATGTCAGTGTTACAATCGGTAAGGGAGAAATACGTTGTTTGGCTGGTGAAAATGGCTGCGGCAAGTCCACTTTTGTAAAGACGGTTGCAGGGATACTAACGCCCGATTCAGGAAGGATCAGTATAAACGGCAGGCACTATCACAAGCTCCATGCCATTGATGCAATCAATGAAGGTGTCCAGGTAATCTACCAGGACCTCTCGCTGTTTACCCACATGACGGTCGCAGAAAATATTGTTATGAATCGGTTGATCGCGGAGCGCAACCGGTTTGTCAACTGGAAGAGTGTCCGTAGAATTGCGAAAGAGCAGCTTGATCTCATTGGAGTAACCATGGATCTTAATAAGACCGTTGGAGAGATATCCGTTGCAAACCGCCAGCTGGTTGCAATTTGCCGCGCGCTTAGCCTTGATACAAAGATTCTGTTTATGGATGAACCTACCACCGCATTGACAAACAAAGAGGTCGGCAGGCTGTTATCAATCGTTACGGACTTGAAAGAAAAAGGATTAACGATTGTATTCATAAGCCATAAACTGAATGAAGTATTTAAAGTTGCGGACAACATCACAATTTTCAGAGACGGCAAAAAGGTGGGTGACTTTTCTACCGAGGCACTGGACGAAAAGTCCCTTGTTTATCATATGACGGGGCGTGATGTGGAATATCCAAGATATACGCGTACTGCAAACGGGAATGAGCCTGTCATTGAGGTTGAGGCCTTGACCAAAAAAGATAACTTTGAGGACATCAGTTTCTCTGTCCGGGAAGGGGACATCCTTGGCATTACCGGACTGCTTGGGTCAGGACGTACAGAGCTTGCTCTGTCGCTTTTTGGACTTAACCCTTATGACTCCGGTACCATTAAATTCAACGGAACACCTGTAAAAATTACCTGCCCGCAAGACGCTTTAAACCTGGGGATTGCTTTGCTGCCCGAAGACCGTTCAACACAGAGCCTGTTTCTCAATAAAAGCATCAGTGAAAATATTTCATCCGCCAGGATCGACAAAATGAAAACAAAGTACGGATTTGTTGACTCAGAGGCACAAAGGGCTCTTGCCAGTGAGCAGGTTAGGAGTCTGCGTGTCAGGACACCCTCCATCGATGTTCCTGTAAGAGCGCTTTCGGGAGGCAATCAGCAAAAGACGGTGATTGCCAAATGGATTTCCACCAGCCCAAAGCTCTTCCTGTTGGATACACCAACGGTCGGTGTGGACGTTGGAGCCAAATCGGAAATATATGAGCAAATACACGGCTTTGCCAAAATGGGCATGGCAGTCATACTGATTTCAGATGAATTTGAGGAGATTAAAGCCAACTGCAACAAGGTTCTGATTATGAGAGAAGGCAAAATCGTTTGCGTGCTGGACGAAAATGACGTTCAATCTCCTCTTTTTAGAGAGCATATGGATCGGGTAGTGAACAGCGGAGATCCTTCAGAAGTGCCTGATGAATCGATGGAAGGGGAGGTAATAAACTAATGCATAAGACGTTTACTCTTACCGAAAAATACCTGGCATCGATAATATTCATCTATTGTATTGTTGTAGCCAGTGTAAATCATGCTTTTTTGAGCCTTGAGACACTATTTGACATGCTTCGTGCATCTTCCGGAACCATGGTCCTTGCCATGGGAGTCCTGCTTGTTCTGGTATCCGGGGGCATAGACGTCTCATTCACGGCAATAGCCATATTCGGCGGATACACCGCAACCCGGGTACTTATCGGAACCGGGATCGACAACCTGTTTCTTGCCTTTTTCATCGCATGCGGCATAGGCTTGGTACTTGGGCTGATTAATGCGTTGATTATCCACTTTTTCAGGCTTCCAACCCTGATCGTTACCCTTGGAACTTCTGCTGTGTATTATGGCATGATGACAACGTTTATAGGTACAAAAAATATCGGGGCAACGTTAATGCCTCCTGTACTCACTAATTTCGGAGCAGCCCAATTATTTGCGATTAAGAGCGGTGAAAATGCTTCCACCGGCATGTCCGTATTTATTGTTCCTGTAGTTCTCGCCATAGTCGTCACCTGGTTTATCTTTTACCGCACAATGCTCGGGAGAGGGATATTTGCATTAGGCAACAGTGAGGAATCGGCAGTGCGTGCCGGATTCAACCCAATGCTGATAAGGCTTTTTGTATATTCCTTTACCGGATTCCTATCCGGAGTCATGGGAATTATTTATGTTGCACAGGTCAATGCATGCAATCCTATTTCTCTAGTAGGTTCAGAGCTTACGATTATTGCAGCTGTTGTTGTTGGAGGAGCCAAGCTGACGGGAGGACAGGGGACGGTATTGGGAACGTTCCTTGGAGTAATTCTGGTGTATCTGCTGAATTCAACCCTTGTATTTCTCGGCCTGTCTTCCTCCTGGAACCAGTTTTTTGTTGGAATCATTCTTCTGGCAAGTGTCATTGCCACTTCTTATCAAGAACGTAATAAAAATCGTAAGAATCTAATTTTTGCCGAATAGTGAGGTGCTAGGTCATATGGTGGCAAATCAAGTTGCTGCAATCAAGAAACAGCTGAGTAAAGATATAAATCTTTCAATCCTTATCGCATTCACCATTGTAATTGTAATAGGACTGCAAGTCATGCTGGCTCCCAAGATATTCTCCGAAAACAGCCTGAGGTCAATGTCCTACCAGATGCCTGAATTTGGGTTTATCGCACTGGCCATGATGCTTTCGCTGCTGACGGGAGGAATCGACCTTTCGGTAATAGCCAATGCCAACCTCTCGGGGATCATCGGTGCGTTTTTCCTGACAGGTGCCGTGCTTGGGGCTGACAGCGGTATTCCTCCGGGAATGCTTATCGTCCTGTCCATTGCGGTTATTTTGCTAACTTCGACTTTTTTGGGCTTTATCAACGGATTTATTATTGCAAAGGCAGCCGTGCCGCCGATTCTTGCCACACTTGGTACAATGCTGTTTTATCAGGGTGTGGGCATGGCCATTACCTCAGGCAAAGGAGTGGTTGGATTCCCAAAGGAATTTCTTGCCATCGGGGCCGGGAAAATAGTTGGCGTACCCTATATTTTTATAGCCTTTGTGGTTGCAGCTGCAATCATTTCAGTCATTCTTTCGAAAACGGGGCTGGGAAAGAAGGTTTATCTTTATGGGGAAAACAGTGTTGCTACGCGTTTTTCCGCTGTGAATAACGAAGCTCTCATAATAAAGGTTTATTCCATGTGCGGCTTGCTGTCCGGCATCGCTTCCATCATCATAATCTCCCGTGTAAATTCAGCAAAGGTGGGGTATGGAGATACCTTTGTGCTGCAGGCTTTGCTTGTGGGAGTTCTGGGTGGGGTGAGTCCCACCGGCGGCCGTGGAAAGGTTATCGGAGTTACTCTGGGAATATTTATCCTGCAGATGCTGCAGAGCGCATTTACTCTCTGGCAGTTTACTCCCTATGCAAAAAACCTGATATGGGGAAGCATGCTTCTGATTGTGATGGTTGTTAATTATGTTATGGACAAAAGGGTACAGACGGTAAAAAAATAAAAATCCGGGGATAGGGAGGTTCGTATGTCAATTGCTGTGGGCTGCGATGAAGCAGCATTTAAAATGAAGGAAGTAATTAAGGAGTTTATAATCAAGCTGGGCTTTGAAGTAGAGGATTATGGGGTTTATGACGCCAATCCGGTGCTTTATCCCGACATTGCCGTGAATGTGGCGAAGGCAATCGCGGAAGGAAAACATGAAAGAGGCATTCTGATCTGCGGTACGGGAATCGGAATGGCCATAGCCGCAAACAAGGTTCCGGGGATCCGGGCGGCTGTGTGCCACGACCCATTCTCTACGGAACGTTCGAGAAAAAGCAATAATGCGCAGATCATGACCATGGGAGCAAGGGTCATCGGCGAAGAGCTTGCTAAAAATCTGGTTTCACTTTGGCTGAAATGCGAATTTGAAGGTGGAGGCTCCAAAGCGAAGGTTGACAGGATTGCCGCCTATGAGAAGGAATTTAATCATTGCTCATAAAAATGGAAGGAGAATTTGTATGCAGAGAATAATCAATGACCCGTTTAATTGTGTGGAAGATATGCTTGAAGGGTTTGTCAAAAATCATAGGGATCTGGTGGAGAAGACGGAGAATCCAAGAACCATAAAGTATAAACATGCGCCGGTTGCCGGGAAGGTGGGAGTGATAACCGGCGGAGGCTCAGGCCATAAGCCTGCATTCATCGGGTATACGGGAAGGAATATGCTGGACGCTGTTGCAGTCGGCGAAATATTTGCCTCACCAACCGCAAAGGCATTTCTTGATGCCATGAAGGCTGCAGATTCGGGAGAGGGTGTAGCCTGCCTCTACGGCAACTATGCCGGAGATAACATGAACGTCAGAATGGCTGTCGAATTTGCCAGAGAAGAGGGAATCGAAGTCAGAACCGTTGTCGCGAATGACGATGTAGCTTCCGCTCCGAAAACAGAAAGGGAAAAAAGACGGGGAGTTGCAGGCGAAGTCTTCATGTGGAAATGCGGCGGAGCCAAGGCGGCAAAGGGAGGAAAGCTTGATGAGGTCATTGCCGCGGCACAAAAAGCCATAGACCATACCAGAAGCGCAGGGATAGGACTTACCTCGTGCACCATACCTGCCGTCGGCCATTCAAATTTTAAAATAGAAGAAGGCAGGATGGAAGTCGGAATCGGCCATCACGGTGAGCCGGGAATCACAGTGACGGAGCTTAAAACGGCCAATGAGATGGCACAAATCATGCTTGACATCATCCTCCCCGATTACCCCTTTGTAAGCGGTGACGAAGTGGCAGTTCTGGTTTCCGGACTGGGCGCGACCCCGGTGATGGAATTGTACATTTTGTACAACCGAGTTGAAGAAATCCTTGGAGAAAAGGGTATCAAGGTATACCGGTCCTATGTGGGCAATTACTTTACTTCCCTTGAGATGATGGGAGCCACTCTGACCATAATGAAGCTTGACGACGAACTGAAAGAGCTCCTGGATGAAGAAGCGGATTCGGTAGCATTGAAGCAGTTTAAAAGGTAGGGCAGGAGTAAAATCATGAGAGGGATGTTTGATAGTGAAAGGAGAATTTTATGAGCGGCTTTAAAAATGCAAAGGGTTCACCTGCGGTTTACAGCGTTATTGATACAATTATTGATAATTGGCAGTATCTGAGCGAGGTGGACGGCGCAATCGGCGACGGCGACCATGGAGTTAACATGAACAAGGGCTTCACGCTGTCGAAGAATAAACTTTCCGGCAGGGAAGTGAGCTTTTCGGAAGGCTTCAATGTTATCGGAAAGACCCTGATTCTTGAGATCGGCGGTTCAATGGGTCCTCTCTATGGAACCTTCTTTCTGGAGTTTTCCAAGGCGTGCATGAATTATGAAGATATTGACAGGGAAGCTTTTTCAACGATACTACAGTCGGCGTTAAAAGGAATGCAGGCCTTCGATAAGGCAAAGGTAGGCGATAAAACGCTTATGGACACGCTGGTGCCTGCAATAGAGGCTTTTAAGGCGGCCGTAGCGGAGGGTAAGGACTTCGCAGCAAGTCTGGAAGAAATGAAAGCAGCTGCTGAAAAAGGGAAAGAATCAACAAAGGATATGGTTGCCAGGATTGGCAGGGCAAGCAGATTGGGCGAGCGCTCAAGAGGAGTTCTAGACGCAGGGGCTGTTTCTTGCAACTTGATTTTACAAGCCCTGGCGGACAGCATGATACGTCTTTTAGCTGAGGAAGCCTAAATGCCATTTGTTCTAAAATACAGGATACGAATAATTCGATTAAAGGAATCAAATCCGTAATCAATTTTTAGATTGTGAGGTGTTTGGTATGACATACAACGAAATGTACGAAAGGATTTTAAAAGAGCTTCATGAAGTTTTTGCTTCGGTTGATCAGACTTCCATCAGAAAGTTTATGAGTGCAGTAAAGGAAGCAAAGAGAATATTTTGTATTGGAGTGGGGAGAGAAGGCCTCGCTACACGGGCTTTTGCAATGCGGTTGATGCATATGGGCAAGGAGGTCCATTGGACCTGGGATGACACTACCCCCAATATAAGTAAAAACGACCTTGTTATAATAACCTCCGGATCGGGTGAAATCGGAC
>JAFADI010000244.1 GCA_023424965.1 Bacillota bacterium | reverse complement strand
TGGTGTGCTCCCCGTCAAGAGGACAATGAAATATTTCATTTTGAGGTTAACTGTCTGTCAATTTTCGGCAGGCAGTTTTCTTATGCTGCAATCCGATAATTGTTATGGTAGGCCATTGGCGTCATGACCGATAACTTACGCTGCAATCTCCTGCCATTATAGTAATCTATGTAATCAGATATCTCTTTTATCAGAGTGCCGCGGTCGGTAAAACGGTGTCCATAGTACATCTCACGTTTCAGAATGCCCCAGAAGCCTTCCATAGGTCCATTGTCTATGCAATGAGCTACTCTGGACAGCTCTGCTTCATTCCCGCATTTTTAAGCCTCTGATAAAACTGTCTGCTCGTATATTGGAATCCTCTGTCACTATGAAACAGCGGATGAGCATCCGGCTCCTGCCTGACTGCTTCATCAAAGGTATCCATGACTAATGGATTGTCATTGTGATCACTAATCCTAAATGCCACGATTCTCCGGTCATAGAGGTCAAGGATAGCGCTGAGATAGACTTTGTGGACTTCGATTCCTATGTAATACTTGAATTCTGTTACATCCGTAAGCCATTTCCCGTTCGGGGCATCCGCATGAAATTTTCGGTTCAGGTAATTCCTGGCGATATGATAAGGATTGCTTGAATCCTTTGTACAGCTCTTGGGACGGTGCTTGATTGAAGAGTGGATCTGCAGTTTCCTGTCCAGATTCAGCACCCTCTTATCGTTCACCTTGATCCCATAGTACACTTCTAATTCGTCTCGAATCCTGCGGTATCCCATATCAGGGTGCTTGTCATGGATTTCTCTGATTTTTTCAGAGATCCGCTCGTTTTTCAATTCTTCTTTGCTTTTCGGGCATTTGCGCCATCTGTAATAGGCTGAACGTGCAAGGTGGAGATATCTACAGAGCCTATCAACAGGATATCCTTTTTCGGCAGATAACTCCTTCACTGCTTCGTATTCACATAAATGACGGATCAGACTAAGCGATCCCTCCTTTCCAATTCCCTGACTTTTTTTAACAGGTCATTCTCCATCTGTAAATCCCGGTTCCGGCACTCCAACTGAGCTATCTTATCCCTGAGCTCTTCCTCCGGGGTTCTGCTGAGCTGAGTGCCTGCACGCCTCCCACGCCGGTCCTCCAAACCAGAAGATCCCATCTCCTCATATTTCTTTACCCAGTTGCGGGTTTGCTGATAGGAGACACCATATTTCAAAGCCATTGCGCCATAATTCTTATCATTAGCCAGGCAGTCCTGTACGATCGCTAATCTTTCCTCTGGATCAGTATTTCTTGCTTTCCTCATGTAACTTCCTCCGCTCGTTGACTTAAACGTTCCATGAGTATTATACACCTTAATCCATTGTTGGAGCTGCGTCTTGCTGCGGATATGATATTTTTTGCAGATATCCGACTGGCTGCCTGTCCCATTCAAATAATCATTCACTGCATCCTGCTTCAGTTCTCTGGAATAATATTGGTTTCCTTTTTGAGGAAGCAAGGCAGTTGGCCCTTCCGTTTCATAGAGCCGTATCCACATTAGAAATGTAGCTCTATCAATGCTGATTTCTCTTGCTGCAGAGCTTACACTGATTTCACCATTCAGATATCGCTCAACGAGCCTTACTTTTTCAACAGTATTTATTGATTTTGACATAGAAACACCCCCATATAGGACTTTTATTTTTCATTGTCCTATATAGGGGTAGCATATCAAAACTGTATGACCTGTGATTTATTATATTTCAACAACTTTTAATTCGTTACCAGGTAACTCTATTTCAATATTTATTTTTTGACCATATTGAGTAGGATCACCATTTATCTGATATTGACCATTTTTATACTTTGTCATTGCTTGCTCGATATCATTTTTTGTTAAAGCTTCTGAGTTCTCCATACTGTAACCTAAATTTTTATATACTACATCTTTGCCAGGTGCGGCTCCATCTTTAAATATATATTCCGTAAATTTTCTCATGCCTGCACTAACATTACCATTTTCTGTTACACAATTCTACATAATTCTTCCAATACAGAGCATATCATATTTAGAAATTATATCCAATTTGTTTTCATCGACAGGATTTGTCGAAAAAGATGGAAATAAAGAAATGTCCAGAGTCGGTGCTTTTATATTGTTTAAGCACAGAAGCCTTTGGCATATGCTGTTTATTTGTGTTGCGCGTGTTAAGAAACAGTTTCTCCGGAACCAGGGCTTCGCCGTACCAGAATATCTATAATTTGATAAAAGCCGTATCTAACAATATTAAAACAATAAAACTTTTATATTGGGCTGAAAAAATGTTATTGTTGCAGATTTTTTAATGCGATAGAATTTAATTGACAAATAATTAACGAAGACACTTGTAGTAATTAATTCACAATAAGGGAGTGATGAGTTATGAAGGTGGAATTAGATGTTTACAGTTCAATCTGTGAAACAAAGAATTTTGTTATAAATGGTGTTAAAGCAACCTACAGGGATTTTGGTGAAAAGATTGACATTTCGCCGGATCAATCCAAACCCAATATTTGCGGAAACATGGTATTTGAGCCTATATCCCCTACCCAACAGGTGCTTGACAAATATACCATAACAAGAAATGAATATACCAATATATGCGCATTATTACGGTCTTCCGTATCCTTTGGCTTATGCAGGCTATGCGGATAAAACATTGCAGGAACATTTCTTAGCATCAAGAAGGCTCCCCGCAAAATAGAGGTGTGCCTCCTTGTCTTACAAAGCGCTTTTAGCGTGGAAGAAAGTTTGAAAAAGGAACAGCCAAGCTGCGGTTTCCCTGTTTCAAAAGCTGCTTTAATCTCTCGAGAGAATTTTCCTCTAAAAACGTCAAAGGTTGGGAATATTTTGAAAATTTTCTGACCGCAGCTTCCATATGATGCTTAACATACCCCGGTAGCTCCTCCTGTGGCCAATTTAATTTTGATATTACTATAGCCAGAAAACTGCTCATTTTCAACTTTAAGATAAGTCTTTATTTTTGATGTTTTTTGTTGATATTTGTAGTATAATGTCTGTAAGCATATTGTGAGGAGTCTTCTTCCCTACCATGAATAAGATCATACTATTTTTGCCCATATTGATTTTCATAACTCTTTTTTCATACTTTTCGGGTCCTAAGGTCATTTATGCCTCAAAAGCCGTTCTCGTGGGCCTCACCCAGGGCAAAAACACAGGCTCTGCCGCTGTCAAGCAGGCTGGTCCAGGTAAGCCCAGGGCTTTCAAGCTGCCTGACCTTTCACGGGAAATTTCACTGAACGGGATGAATAATTCCTCCACCGGTACTTTTGTTGAAAAAGGAGAAGAGATCCGGTATGTCCCCTGGGAAGGTCCCAAGCTTGTCGTCATCGATCCCGGCCATGGAGGGGCAGACCCGGGCGCCGTCATAAAAGGCCTTTCCGAAAAGGAAACAAACCTTGACGTGGCCAAAAGAGTTGAAGCAATTCTTAAAGAAGCCGGGGTATTGACACTTTTGACGCGAAGGGACGACAGCTTTTCAGAGCCCAGAGACAGGATAGCCTTTGCCAATGACAAGGCCGCCGCTCTTTTTGTGAGCATTCACTGCAACTGGTTCAGCGACCCTTCTTTCCGGGGTACCATGACCCTTTACTACCCTTCAAAAAATATAAAGGCCGGCTATTTGAACGAGATCGACTTTGCCCACATGATGCAGAAGGAGCTGATGGGTCGGCTGGAGACCAAGGACAGGGGAATCATCGAAAGCCCCGGCCTGGCCGTCTTAAGGCATGCACAGATGCCCTCCCTTCTTATCGAGCTGGCCTTCATGTCAAACCGTCACGATGCGGCATTACTGGCCTCGGAGGATTTCAAGCAGCGGTGTGCGGAGGGCATTGCCGAAGGTATCAAGAAGGCCCTGCTCTCCATTGACCAGCAGAAATAATTTCATCCGCCGTGCTTATACCGTTTCCTGTTCCGCCAGGAATTCCTTAAGCAGATTTATGATGTCGTTCTTGTCGGTCAGTTTGAATATCTTTTCCCTGGTTGCAGCAGCATTCCTCATCCCTTTTATATACCATGCAATGTGGCTCCGCATCTCACGGACGCCTGTATGTTCGCCCTTTAACTCCACCAGCATTTTCATGTGGCGGATTACGGTCGATATCTTTTCTTCCGCGGCCGGTCCAGGCAAAAGTTCTCCCGTCCTAAGGTAATGCAGGGTCTTTTTAAAGATCCACGGGTTTCCCTGGGCTCCACGCCCGATCATTACCCCGTCGCAGCCCGTTTGCTCCAGCAGCCGGCCGGCATCCTCCGGCTTGACTACATCTCCGTTTCCTATGACGGGGATTGAAACGGCCTCCTTCACTCTCGCAATAATTTCCCAATCGGCGGAGCCGCTGTAAAATTGGTCCCTTGTGCGCCCGTGTACCGCAATGGCCTTTGCACCGTTTTCCTCGGCGATTTTGGCCATTTCCACGGCGTTGACCCTGTCCTGATCCCAGCCTTTCCGGATTTTGACCGTCACGGGCTTGACCGTAGCCGCCGACACTTTCTTTATGATGGCCGCCGCCAGCCCGGGATTCAGCATCAGGGCGCTTCCCTCCCCGTTTTTGGTTATCTTGGGTGTAGGGCAGCCCATATTTATATCGATGATTGCAGCTTCAGAGGAATTCAGTCTCCCGGCAATTTCGGCCATAATGTCCGGTTCGGACCCAAATATCTGCACTGCGGCAGGCTGCTCCCCCGCGGCAATCGCTGTCAGCTTAAAGCTCTTTTCGTCGTTATAGTGCATGCCTTTTGCGCTCACCATCTCGGTGTACACCAGGCCGCAGCCCTGTTCCCTGCATAATATCCGAAAGGGCATGTCGGTGACTCCCGCCATGGGGGCAAGAAATATATTGTTTTCAAGCTCAACATTTCCGATTTTTATCATCGTTTTCTCCACCACTGCATAATGTGAATATTCTACCACAGAAAAAAGGTAAAAATCCATTGAGAATAAACTTTCCCGGATTATAAAAAAAGGCCCCGGAAATGTCCGGAAGCCTTTTATAGAACTTGAATCAGATGCGCAGCCGCAATTTTTTCGGTTTAATGCGGGGGATAAAGAGGAAGGTATATACCCCGTCTTCGGTAATTGGCGGCTGTGGATGCGCAACGGTGATTTTCGATTTGATGATCTCATCCAGTTGAATCTGGCTGTACTTGTTTGCATTTTCAAACTTCACCGCATAATAGCAGCCGGCCTTGTCTCTTTCACTGCGTATGATGCTGCCTTCAAATTTTAAATTGAACTCTGAAAGCATATTGTATACATAAATGTCAAAATACAGCTTGGTGTTCTCCGGAAAAGATTTGCTGCTGAAAAACCTCAGTCCACCGGCTGAGATATCACAAATGTCAAGGTTGTTCCAATGGGACCGGTCAGTGCTCATCAACACCTTGCAAATGGTAGTGTCGCACCTTTGATACTTCCTGCGTTCGGTAAAGTTTGTCATATAAAATACTCCTCCCATTATTCTACAAACTGAACAATCAGCCCGCTTAATATCTCCGCCGTTTAAGCCGCCACGCCAATAAAAAACTTCTTTTGTGCCGTACCCACCTTTGCGTCCACCCAAAAGCTGTTTTCCGTCAGTATTTAAAAGAGAAATTATTTTACACTAACCACGCAACAAACAAATCTGCAAACCCTTGTGAACATATACAAGTATCAAATAACATTTGCTGTAAATTAATTATAGCATAGGGCCCCTTCAAAGTCGAGGGTTATGTTTTTAACAAGCCTTGTTACAAGCTTAACACACGGTTCTCTCCCCGAGCTTTCACTTGGACTTTTTGGGTACAAATTTCATAACCTTGGAGCCGTATTTGACCACATTGAAGGAGCTATGGTAGAAAAGCTGTTTGATACCGGGTGCCGCCAGAGCGGTAAATAAAGCATCATAGGAGGAATTGGTCGACATATCGAATACTTTCCTGAACTCATGCAGGTTGATGTTGCTTTTTACAATGCTCTCAATCAACTTTTCATAATCCTTGCCTTTTACAATGGACCTGGCGGCCATGACCCCCATAATGATAGAACTCAGCTGCCCGAAACCCAGAAAGGGATCCACCACTCCCCCCGCATTTCCTGCCAGGTAGACATTCCCCACCTTGTGGGGATAGACATGCCCGCTTTTGTGGTTCAGCTTGAACTCCTCCAATATTTTATACCTCAGGTTTTCAGTGTCCAGGAACAGCTCCCAGAATGCGTCCACCTCATACTCGCTCACCTCCGTTACCACCAGCGCCAGGGCTGCCCTATTCTCGCCAAAAGGCGTGAGATATGCATAGCCGTTCTTGCAGTAATCCTTATTGATCCACACCATGAGCGTATGTGTGTCAAAGCTCCCTTCCACCAGAGCGCCCTTCACATACGTATTGAGCCACTCCTTCCAGCAGCCCAGTTCGTTTGCCGCACCGATTTCTCCCGTTGCCACCACCACATAATCATACTCTTTGGCCAGCGTTTCATAGTCCCCGTACTCGCTGAAGCAAACTGTAGTTTTCTTAAGCCTGGAATACAACTGGTTTTTCATGTCCTCCTTGCTCTTGTCCCGCTTGAAGAAGTATCCGAAATCCCCTTCCAGCGCCTTTACTATATTGGGAGCGTGATGCACAATTTTATTTATTGTATTTAAAGGCCTCACCTCGATATCCAGCTTCCTCTTGAAAAATTTCACGCTGTCTCCTATAGGCCTGTGCACGATTTCAAGGATAGCGGATACGTGGGGATGGGCCTCACCGATATAGCTGTTTCTCTCGTACAAAACAGGGCTTACTCCCAGCTTCTCCAACTCGTGGGCGCAGGCCAGCCCCGCAAGGCCAGCCCCTATGATTGCCACTCTCATCGGTCCTGCCCCCCATATCGTTTCAGAATTTCAAACCATATAAAAATTACGGATCCCACAAGTGCCGTAAAAAATGTATAAAGAAATATGTTCAACAGTTGTATGGCCCTTTCTTTTTAAGTATTATCATGGAAAACCAGCTCAAAAGAGTGATGGCGGCGATATTGATCAAAAGGCTGTCGATAAAATGCCAGTTCTTATAAATCAACGAGCCGGATTTTAACAGTAAAAGTTCCTGAACGGAATAAACCCCTGTAATCACAAATACGTTGAGGATGATAAGCATCCTTTTGACCGGGTGGAACTGTGCAAACAGCACGCCGATCACAAATACAGGGCCAAAGACAAAAAGTGCGGAAGATCCCAGCAGGCAAATCCCCTTGTGTTGTACTTCATAAAACCCGTGGGAAATGAAATTCGTGTCTACCGACAATTGCATGACTACCGCCATAACGCCGCACCATATGTTGACCTTTAACCGCTTCCAGTCCACTAAAATCAAAAGCAGCAGCCAGCTTGCCAGAAAAAGTATGAGCCAGTCCACCTTTTTCCTCGCTTTCTACCTGGTTTTCGACGGTAAAATCCTGGTGATTATTTTCGGTTTTGTCTCCACCCGCTCGATCTTCTGCTGAAGCCGTCCAATATTCCGCATGTCTTCGTCCCTGAACTGGATGAACAACTGCCGTGCCTCAGGATTTCTGACTTCCACTGCCGATTTGTTATAGAACTCCTCAAGGAATACCATAAATTGAAGCATGTCTTTTAATACATCCGCTTCTTTCATTGCCTTCATCCTGTCACCTATCCCTGTATATTTAATTTGATCATTTTATCCTTAAGCTGCTTTATGTGTTCCCCTGCATTGTCTCTAAAGTCGTTTATCAGGTCAATGAGGTTTTCATCCTTAAGGTCCGGAAAGTAACAGTCACATTTCCTGATCAGCAGTTCTTCCCTGTCGATGGCCTGCCGGAAAGCCAGGGCCATGATATACTCTTCTTTTATTTTTTCCACCGCTCATCCTCCGGGTCATGAATTATATAAAATATTTTTTATTTTTTATGCAAATATTATTCTATGAGTGCGTTGAAAATTAATGACGGGGGATGACTGCAAATGAAGGTTGCTATTATCGGAGCAGGTCTGGCGGGGCTCTCTTGCGCCCATGAACTGAAAAAACACGGGATCATGCCCGACATTTTTGAAAAAAAAGATTATGTGGGCAGCATTTCCACCCACATGGTCTCCGCGCTCAAACCCTTTGACAGGACACAGAGTGACGCTGCTGCGCTCTTGAGTTCCAAATACGGTTTAAGACTCGATCCGGCTCACAGGTTAACGGAGATCATCATAAAAACTTCCCGGGAGGAATCCTCTGCCGAAGGAAATCTGGGCCATACTTTCCTCCGGGGGATGGAACCCGGTTCCCTGGATAACCAACTGGCTTCTCAAGTAAGCCTGCCCATCACCTTTGACAAAAATGCAGTGCTGGAAGACTTGAAAAGAAAATATGATTTTGTTGTTGCGGCTCCCGGAGACGGCAGCCTGGCAAAACAACTGGGAGTGTGGACCACGCTGCTAAACGCCTATGTCCTCACGGCTACAATGATAGGCAATTTTAAAACCGGATCCCTTAAGCTATGGTCCAACACCGGCTATGCCAGAAATTGCTGTGCCTATCTGGTGCCCCGAAGTGAAAAGGAAGCAAAGCTCGTGCTGGTAGCAGAAAATTCAACCCGGTCGGATATCGAATACTTCTGGAAAAAATTCCTAATCGATGAAGAGCTGAATTATGTCATAAATGAGACAATGAGCTACGAATATAACCTGGGGTCTGTCAGCAGCCTGCAGAAGGAAAATATTTACCTGGCCGGCGGGGGTGCGGGGCTTACGGATGACTTTCTCGGCTTCGGCATGTTCAACCGCATCGAGAGCGGCATCCTGGCGGCCAGGGCAATAGCCCTGGATATGGATTATACCGGCCTTATGGAACCGGTTTTGAGCCGCATAAAAAAATCAAACCTGCTCCGGGAAACAGCAATGGATGCCAGCAGTAATGACTTTGACAGGCTGGTAGTGCTTTTCGGCCTTTCCCCTATACGGAAGCTTATATGCGGAAATCCTGAAGCCAGGGCGAAAAAATATGTTCTTGCTCCGAGATTCCACAGCAATTCAAAGCAAAACAGTTAACGAGGTGCATATGGCTTACTTATTTTTCTACGTTTCAACGCTGGTGGTGTGGGTCCTTTTGTTTGCAGTTCTGAGGTTTAAATCCCTGAGCCGGGCAAATATCCTTGTGGGCATCGTTACCGCCCTGATATCCCTTCTCTACGACCTGCTGCTCGGGGAGAATTTCAAGCTTTATTACTATATAAGCCCCCAATACTCGGTATATTATATCATTGTTTCGGCGCTGTTGATCTACCCTCTCTTAAATATAATCTATACCCTGTTCCTTCCCCGGAAGCTTAAAAGCGTTTTTTTATACACCGTGGGCTGGATTGCCGCAATGCTGCTTTTCGAGTATGCCAGCGTAGCATTGGGCACCATCGTTTTTACCGGCTGGAAACCCATCCCCTGGTCCATCGCAACCTATATATTCACTTACCTCTGGGTGTATTTCCTCTATAAGCGCTCGACGAAGGAACTTTCCTTTAAAGTGTGACAACGCCATGCCGGTGATCATTTGTTTTTCCGCACATAGGTCTCAAAGCACCGAAAAATTATGATCAGCAGTTCACAGGTTATCTTCCAGACCAGCACCTGTATAATGAATAGCGCCACCCCTGTCAAAAAACCCAGGGGGCCGTTGTTTACAGCTTTCTCAGTATACCATTTCTGTCCGTCCTGCAGGTAGGAAACGCCCTTCATATAGGTACTATTCATGTAAACAAGCCGCCCTGCGATTATGGAAGTAATCAGAACCGGCAGCAATCCCACGTAAAACAATGCGGATATAGCCTTTTGCGCCGAAATTTTTCCAAAGCCTCTCAGCAAGCTTCCCTCATCTTCCCTGCGTTCCTCCTTTTCAACCAGATCCGTTCCGCAGTCCGCACAGGTGGTGTACCCCTGCTGATATTCAATTTTACATTTGGGACAAATCACATTCAACATCCCCTTTTCATTTGAAGTAACCCGGCAATTATGGTAAAATGCATTAAATAATTTAATTACAATTAAATCATATGGAGTGGGGTTATGGCAAACAAAACACTTCGATCCAACTTGCTGCTTTTATTGACTGCTGCCATCTGGGGCTTTGCCTTTGTGGCTCAGAGAGTCGGAATGGAGCATGTGGGGCCGTTTACTTTCAATGGCGTGAGGTTCGCCCTGGGCAGCCTTTCTTTAGTTCCGCTGATTTTTTATTTTAATCGAAACAAAAAAAGTGAAGGGTCACAGAACCCGCAGGGAAAAAGCGTTCTCACAGCCGGAATCATCGCCGGATCGGTGCTTTTTATCGCAGCCTCCCTGCAGCAGGTGGGCCTCATCTACACTTCGGCCGGAAAAGCCGCCTTCATCACCAGCCTGTATATCATCCTGGTGCCGATACTGGGCCTGTTCCTGAAGCAGCACATCGGCCGCGGTATCTGGGCCGGGGCCTCCGTATCCTTATTGGGCCTGTACCTGCTGAGTGTCACCGAGCAGTTTACCGTTTCAAAGGGAGATGTCTTTGAACTGGCAAGTACCGTCTTTTGGGCTGCGCATATACTTATTATCGGCTATTTCTCCGTCAGGGTGGACGTATTGAAGCTTTCCTGCCTCCAATTCGCAACCTGCTCACTGCTCAGCCTGGTTACCGCCCTGCTCTTCGAGAACATAAACCCCGTTGGAATCTATGAAGCCTTGATCCCCATTCTCTATGGCGGCATAGGCTCTGTAGGCATTGCGTATACTCTTCAGGTCATCGGCCAGAAAAATGCAAAGGCCTCTCACGCCGCCATTATCATGAGCATGGAAAATGTATTTGCAGCCCTGGGGGGATTTCTCATATTGCATGAGACCCTCGGCGTCCGCGGTATCCTGGGGTGTGCCCTCATGTTTTCCGGGCTGCTGGTCTCCCAGCTAAAGAGAACTTAAAA
>JAFADI010000182.1 GCA_023424965.1 Bacillota bacterium | reverse complement strand
GGGCCTGCATGCCCTAAATAGTATGCGTTACAGGCCACCTAATAGAGTGGGACCGTCAGTTCCTCATTGAGGGACCCGGTAATTGTCAAATAGTCGATGCGGGCTTTGAGTCCCTGCATCAATAGTTTAATCTCCGCCTTGTCCATGGAGGACAGCCAGGGATATTTGCTTTTAAAGCCTTCGGCCAGACACACCGCATCCACCCAGTAGCACCTGTCGGCGGGAGTTTCCTTGTCTACCGGCTCGTCACACAGGATCTGCACGGTTTTCATCAGTATCCCTTCATTCTGCTTTTCCCTGTCCCAGGCACGGGAGTGAAACTGCCACAGGCATTTTTTCATAATGTAGTCTACCAGTTGTTCAATCCTGTCCTTCATCAAATCTTCCATCGGTATTCTCACCTCCCCCTATACCGCCGTGAGCTGTTCCTGCCCGGGGAAAACGGGATAGGTCTTCTCCCGAAGGCCGGAAACGCTGTCATATTTCCCTGTATATTCCCTCATTTCCGCCGAGGAAGCCACTTCCGGGCTCAAATTGACATCCGAAAGCATTCTCCGGGTCTCAAAGCCTTTGTCCGTCGGTATTTCATCCTTGCTGATGTCCAGGCAGGAAAGCTTGTGAATGGGGGAATAGATGGCGTTGTAGATATCCCGTGCAAACCGCACCCAGCCTTCGAAGCCTTTATACGGGCCGTTGTGATAGGCATGGGCGTTGAGGTAGGGCACACGGATCTTTTTGGCAACCTCTCCGGGACGCTTTCCCGTAAAGATAACATCGGGTTTCAACATCTCCATGGCTTCCAGACCCTCAAGCTCATTGGGGTCGTCAATGGCCAGGGCGCCTTCCTCACAGCGGGAAATCCCCTTTTCCATATCCCCCTGATGTCCGAATTTCGTGTACACCGAGACTACCTCCACGCCCATTTCCTCATGAATTACATGGGCCCAGTGCCAGAGCTTGGAGCCCCCCGGCCACAGACAGACCTTTTTGCCCTTTAGCCGTTCTTTATACCAGTCCAGCTCCGGCTTCCACCGGGCGGTCTCTTCATCGATAATCGCCTGAGCCCTGTCTTCAATGCCAAAAAACATGGCTACTTTTCTGAGGGAATTGGACAGCGGCTCAAATCCAAAACCGTCGATGTCCAGCCTGGGGGTCCCGTATCTCACCCTGAGCTCGTTGCAGATATACTCCGCCGACCGGGCGCATTCAAGTACGTTCAGGTGTGCCCGGTGCATGGCCCGCAGGTCGTCATAGGACCCGTTGCCTGTGAAAGTGGAAAGAACCTGGATTCCCATCCTTTTAAAATAGTCCGCCATCACTTCCTGGTCTCCCTGGATGTTATATTCTCCGACGTAATTGATCACATAGTCACTGGTGATCTCCGGTTCCACATTTCCCACCTTCTGGTTGATCCATGCAATATTGATTTTGTGATGTCCTCCCGACTGGCTGGGACCGCCAAACCCCGGAGAATTGCAGACAAATATGTCCACACCGGGCAATTCTTCCATCACTTCATCGGCAATGGCATTGATGTCGTCTCCGATCAGCGCCGAAGCGCAGGTTTGATAGAGTGTCATTCTTTTTATGTCCGGAAATGCCTTGAAGGCCTCGACAATATTCTGTTTCAGCAGCTTTTCCGCGCCGAACACAATGTGCTTTTCCTTCATGTCGGTGGCATAGGTATATTTAAGCTGAAAATTGTCGTTATCGCTGATGTAGCGCTTGGTCTGCCAGGTATCATAGGTGCATCCCACAGGCCCATGGCTCATGTGGATGACGTCCTTCATGGGAGTCCCGATGACGTGTTTTGCCCCGCAGTAGGCGCAGCCCCTCTCTGAAATGGTTCCGGGAATGGTATTGAGGTAGCCCAGGGGAAGGGCATCTGCCAGGGTTTCTCCCGGCCCTTTGATAACCGCGTGTTTTTTTCTTTCCGGAATGCATGTGCTGCATTTAAACTCATGATATGGCATAATCCTTCCCTCCTTAATCCGCAATGCCGTATTTTACGACCATGGATTCCAAATCATCCATCTTAAGAGGCTGGGGAATCACAAAATCCTTGTTTTCAATAATCTTTCTTGCCAGCTCTCCATATTCCCTGGCCTGATTACATTCCGCATCATATTCGACGACGGTTTTTTTATTGAACTCGGCCTTTTGGACGATGTTGTCACGGGGCACGAAGTGAATCATCTTTGTGCCGATGGCCGCCGTGAATTCCTCCAGGAACTCCGCCTCCCGGTCCACTTTGCGGCTGTTGCATATAACCCCTCCCAGCCGTACACCGCTCTGTTTGGCATATTTGAGCAGGCCCTTGCAGATATTGTTGGCCGCATAAATGGCCATCATTTCTCCCGAAGCTACGATGTATACCTCCTGGGCTTTTCCATCCCTTATGGGCATTGCAAAGCCCCCGCACACAACGTCGCCCAGCACATCGAAGAATACGAAATCAAGGTCGGAGGTATAAGCTCCGTTCTTCTCCATGAGGTCGATGGCCGTGATTACCCCGCGGCCCGCACACCCTACGCCGGGCTCGGGACCTCCCGATTCCACGCAGCGTATCCCTTTAAACCCGGTTTTTACAACTTTATCGGCAGTAATTTTTTCTTCTCCCTCGTCGCGGAGCATATCCATTAAGGTTTTCTGATTCATTCCTCCAAGGATGAGCCGGGTTGAATCCGCCTTGGGATCACACCCGTGAATGAATACCTTCTGATCGTAGAAATGTCCCATCGCTGCTGCTGTATTCTGCTGAGTGGTGGACTTTCCTATTCCACCCTTCCCGTAAATCGCAATTTTTCTCGGCATTTTAAAAGCCCCCTTCACATTCATTATTTTTAATGGTTGATGTTTCAGGCTGCCTTGTACGTCGTGGTACCGGACGGCACAGTATTTTTTTTACATGCTTTTCTTGCATTGCAACATGGAATTCAAGAACAATCTGGCATGACTCGTGTTTAATAAGGTTTGAATGAGATTTTAAGTAAGGTATGCTTTCTTGAAAGGCTATCAAGGGCTTACAAGAACTATCCGGGCATTATTTCCTATCCTTGCCTGCAAACAATACATACATAATCGTTTATCGTGGAATTAATCTGATTAAAATTTTCCGTTATGTATTGTTTTGTACTGTTTTATATTATTATACTCTCCAAAGAATCCCATGTCAATATTTTTTTGCAAAACAAATTTAACAATCCTGCATCCAGGTCATCAGCAATACCCTCTCAGCCTTCTTTTCCCGTTTCAATCCCCGCTCATTCAGCTGCCCCCAAGGTATTTCGCCATTCGTACCGGTGTAAGGATATTCGACTTTTCGAAAGAACTTGCATGTTTGCTATCCCAAACTTGCATGAACTCATATTATTTTCGGCGGAATGATTTAATTTATATGCACAAATATGATATAATAACCGCAGAAATACTTATCGCGGTTATTATATGGGAATTTATGCCCGTGCGACATTTTCGGCTTAAGCCGAAACGCACATGGGCAATTACATCATGAATTTTTGCAAATTCATGATATAATACCCGCAGAAATATTTATCACGGTTGTTATATGAATTTATGCCCGTGCGACATTTTCGGCTTAAGCCGAAACGCACATGGGCAATTATACTGCTGATGAAAGGTTAAGTTGTGAACCATGGTCGAAAACAACAGGCCGCTGACGCCTCAGGAAGTTGCACAAGTATTGAAGATCTCCAAAAGCACCGTCTATGAATTGATGAAGCGCAGGGAGCTAAATGCCTACAGGGTAGGAAAAAAGCTGCGTGTGGACCCGGAGGATGTGGAAAAGTACAAAAACAGGACCAAAGCTGCCGCACACACCGATCCCTTCCCTCCCGAAAGTGGAAAATACCTTTCTCCCTCCACGCATGAGGCTTCGCCGGAGCGGAGCAGTTCCTTCATAATTTCAGGTCAGGACGTGATTCTGGATATCCTATGCCAGCATCTGGACCGCCATCCGAAGGGCATTCGTGCATTGCGTTCCTATGAAGGCAGCTACAACTCGGTCTATGCCCTTTATAAAGGTGAAATTCAAGTGGCGACGGCCCACATGTGGGATGGTAAAACAGGCGAATACAACGTGCCCTTCATCGAAAGAATGCTCCCGGGAACCTCTTCTGTGATTGTCCGTCTTGCCGGACGGATGCAGGGCTTTTATGTGGCAAAAGGAAATCCGAAAAACATCAAGGACTGGAATGACTTGCACCGTGCCGATATTGCCATCATAAACCGGGAAAAAGGCAGCGGTACAAGGATTTTATTGGACGAACACCTCCGCCAAATGGGTCTTTCGGGCAAATCCGTCAACGGCTATAGGAGGGAATCTCAATCCCATCTTGCCGTGGCCAGCACCGTAGCCCGGGGAGGCGCCGACCTTGGTATCGGCAGCGAAAAAGCCTGTCTGCAGGTGCAGGGGATTGACTTTATTCCCTTGCAAAAAGAGCAGTATGATATGGTTATAAAAAAAGAAGACCTGACGCAGCAGGCCTTTGATACGATTTTCGAGATCCTCCGTTCCGATGAGTTCAAATCCGAACTGGAGGGGCTTGGCGGCTATGATCTTACGGAACTGGGCAAAATCATTGCCGAAACCTGATGAAAAACAGGGAGCGCCCGGAGCTTTCTCCAACAGGCTCCAGGCGCTTTAAGGTCTTGCAAGTTTCCACATGTCCTTTTTAATTTATCCGTTCCCGTATTCCTTCCCTGTTACTCGATACCCTCTTTCACCAGCCTCCACTGCTGGCAGTTATTATTTGTATTGCCCCATTGGTCCACCGCCGCGCCGTCTGCCGTGGATGCCTGGTAGACCTCCAGGTATTTTCCGCTGTTGCTGTTAATGATCCTGCCGAATCCACTGTCCGTGGGCGATAACGACCACTGCTGGCAGTAATTGCCGTTGTCGGTCCATTGGTCTGCCAGCGCCCCATCCGCCGTGGATGCCTGATAGATTTCCAGGTTCTTTCCGCTATGGGTGTTGACGATTTTAAAATATCCACTGCCCGCCGATACAAAATACCAGTTCTGGCACAGGTGCCCCGTATTGCCCCATTGGTCCACCGTTCCGCCGTCTGCGGTGGATGCCTGATAGACCTCCAGGTATTTTCCGCTGTTCCTGTTAACCAGCTTGAAATTGTCATTGTTTACAGCCCCGGCCCGGTACACTTCGATGCAGTCAAGTTCTGCATAGCCCGAGTTGTAGTTGAACTGTATGGTATTGTAGCCTGCATTCAGTGTGCAGGTGAAGGAAGCCCACAGATACCTGTCCCAGTTTACCGCAGCCGGATAATTTACATTAAACGCCGTACCGCCGTTCACGCTCACCCGGTGGGAGCTGGCAGCTCCGGAGCCGTTGGCATACCTGACGTTGACGGTATAGGTGCCCGCCGTGGGTACTTTGACATTTGCAAACCGGACGGAGCTGTCGGAGTAATTGATATACTGTACCTCTTTCCCTCCGGAGGCGTCGATGAAATTCCCCACCTGGACATTGGTCAGGGTAGCATTTTCCGCTTCATACCGGTTTGCATTCATGGGTCTTGTGCCCACGCGGACATCGTTCAGATAATATGTTGTGCCATTTACGGTTTTAGGATTGCTCCTGTTCTCCGCATTGGTCGCGTGGTAGATTGTCAGGTTGTCCACGCTGGTGTCGAAACTCTGGCTGAATCCGGAAAAAGAACCGCCCACGCTGTCATTGTAGTCGTAGGTTACCGCATAAGGCATTCTTTCCCAGCTTCCCAGGCCAAGATTGTAATTCACATAGAAATTTTGGCCCCCGCTGATGTTCCCTGCACTATCAAGTCCCCATTTGGACGAAACGATAACCGTCCCATTGGGGCCTCCCGTCGGTACCCACTTGACATAGGGGGAAGAGCCGATTCCCCTTCCGTCGCTGAGCTTGATCTGTGTTCCCAGATCATTGGCGGTCCAGGTCACCCCGTCATTGGACAGCTTATAGTATGCTACCGCCGTATTAAGGGACTGGCTGGGACGGTTGACCACCTCATAGGTAGCCATGTACTTGCCGTTAGGCAGCTTAGCCACAGTGATCATCCCCGGCCGGTCGCTTTTATTGGGTATGGCGGCGACATTCACCACCGAGCCCCAGGTTTGTCCCCCATCGGTAGATTTTTTAAGAACTACTGCCTGGAGAATGTTGGCAGACTTCTGTCTTTCATCGGAGTAGTAGCAGACCAGGTTCCCGGAGCTGTCCAGACCCAGGAAAGGCTCCCAGACGGTTGTGGTTGTGGAGGTGGGACTTGGATCATATACGCAGGGCCCACCCTGGTCTACCTGGCTCAGAAAGGACCAGGTGGCTCCCCTGTCGGTGCTTTTGTATATTACAATTCTGGATACGGTCGCCGGGTTGTCGTCAAAGATATTGCCGGCAAGCAGGATGGTCCCTGCCGCCAGGTTTCCCACCTGCTGGGGAACTTCATACAGGCACGGCTGGGAAGTTCTGAGCAGATTGTATTCTCTGTCAAATACGTTGGCAATCAAAGACCAGGTCGCCCCATTATCCGTGCTCCTGTAAATGGGATAAACCTGCTTTGACACCTGTGTCCCATTGGGCATGGTGACCGTCACATTTTTAAGCTGGTCGAAGGTACACAGCAGGGTTCCGTTGTAGGAACCGTTATTCTTGAGACAAATTATACGGGCATAGGTGCTTCCCGCTCCATCATAGGAAGCTGATGCACCGGGCTGGTAAACCAGTGCTCCGTTTCCCGTGGTTACGGCATTTGCACCGGACGGAAGAAGGGCAAGAAAAATCATGCACACCATGAGAACAGCCATAAAAGGCCCTATTTTGTTGAACATACTTATCCCTCTCTTTCAAAATCAACTTTACCTTCCGCCGACAAAAATACTTATGCTCTCATATATACCATCCCCCCTTTCCAAGGGTGTCCCAGTCCCATCCTTCTCTTTATGTAAAATATTGAATATTTCCCCTAGTCAGTGACCTCAAGCCGAATGACATTCCATGAGTAGCCTTCAAGGAGGCTCTCGGCCAGCCCTCCGTCCAGCGCCGTATGATTGCTGCTCTGCGGTCTTAGGGTCAAAGGTCTTTCCGAAGTATTCACGGCCCCCAGATCGCGATGGGCCATCACAAGGTGCTCCTTCACACCCCGGACATTGAAATCCCTTGCATCCGTCTTGAGCAGCACCGCTTCCTCACTCCTGTTGACGGCAAATACCGTCACTTCTCCCTTCTCTTCATTAAATACCGACACCGAGTCAACAGCCGGCACGTCACTGTATACGGGAGTGTCATATCTGGGTGTGTCCATCACGTCGATGAGCACTTCCCCCCTGCCATACAGCGATGCATGCATCAATGGGTAAAAAGTCGGATTCCGCCAGGCCTTCCCGCCCTTTTCCGTCAGAATCAGGGGAATGGTATTCACCAGAAGGGATTGGCAGGCGATCTTGATTCTGTCACTGTTTCGAAGAATTGCCAGCAGCATGGACCCGAACACAAGGGTATCCTCCATGTTGAAGCGGCACCAGTCAAAGGGACTTCCCGTTTGCCAGGGTACGTATTCTATCTCGGGATTTTTATGCACATTCCATTCGTCAAAGGATAAATACATGGTTTTATTGCTGCGCTTCACGGACTTGACATAGTCACAGGCTGCAATAATCTCCCTGATCTGCCTTTCCATGTCCATGGGCCGGGCCAGATAGGTAGCCGTGGTATCCTCCTTCTTGTTTATATAATTATGCAAAGACATATAATCTGCAGTTTCATAAGTATGCATCAGCACCGTTTTGTCCCATTCGGGGAATGTGGGCAAATGCCTTGCAGAGCTGCCTACGGCGACAAGCTCTATGTCAGGGTCCACCAGCTTCATTACCTTTCCTGCCTCGCATGCCAGCCTTCCGTATTCGTCCGCCGTCTTCTTGGCAATCTGCCATTCTCCATCCAGTTCGTTTCCCAGGCACCAGAGCTTTATTTTATAAGGCTCCCCTATTCCATGGGACCGCCTGAGCTCACTCCAATAGCTCCCTGCGGGAAAATTGCAGTATTCCACCACATTTCTCGCCGCATCCACTCCCCGCGTACCCAGGTTGATAGTCATTATGGGCTCTGCCCCCACCATCCCGCTCCACGCCATAAACTCATCAAGCCCGAAGGCGTTGGGTTCAATTTGGCGCCAGGCAAGATCAAGCCTTACAGGCCTTTGAGCCTTTGGCCCTATGGTGTCCTCCCAGTTGTAGCCGGAGGTAAAATTTCCTCCCGGATACCGTATGACGGAAAGCTTCAGTTCCTTGACCAGTTCCAGTACGTCTCTTCTGAAGCCTCTATCATCGGAAGCGGGATGGCCGGGCTCGTATATTCCGTTATATACGACACTTCCCATATGCTCAACAAAAGACCCGAACAGCCTGTCACTGGTTTTACCTATTTTAAAATCCTTACTGAGTATTAATTTTGCATTTTTCATAGATTATCCCGACCTTAATTTTTTAGTGTATGTCCAGAGTGTTTGTCCTCAAGCCTTCAAGCCCGTTGTCGCCACGCCCTGGACAAAGTACTTCTGTGCAAAGGCATAAGCCGCCAGCAGCGGCAGAATTGAAAGGGTGGCCGCAGCCAGTATGGGACCGTATTCAATGACCTTATCCCCCACAAACATGGCCAGCCCTGCCGGCAGGGTCCTCATTTCGGTGGAGCTTGTCAGCATCAGGGGATAGATGAGATCATTCCAGTTGTTCATAAATATAATAATGCCCAGCGTTATCATGGCAGGTATACACAGGGGCAGCATGATGGCACTGTAGATCCTGAATTCATTGAGACCGTCGATTCTTGCGGATTCCTCCAGGTCCCTGGGAAGGGATACAAAGAAGGAGCGCATCATGAAGATTCCAAAAGCACTTGTCGCACGGGGCAGGATAAGCCCCAGGTAAGTGTTGAGCAGCCCCAGCTTGAATACCTCCACAAACAGGGGGATCATGATGACCTGAAAAGGAATCATCATTGTAATCAATATGCCGATGAACAGCTCTTTCTTTCCTTTGAAGCGCAGGCGTGCAAATGCATACCCGGCCATGGAATCGAAAAGCACCGAAAGCAGGGTGACTCCCCCGGCAAAGATAACGGTATTGGTAAAAAAACTCAACAGCGGTATGCTGTCCCACACCTTGACATATTGCACAAAGGTGACCTGGCCCGGGAAAAGAGTGGGAGGATACTGTATGATTTCCCTGCTCACCTTGAGGGATGAAAGCAGCAGCCACAGAAAGGGGAAGATGACCGTGGCAAGGACCCATACCATGATAATAAGCAAAACAACATCCATAATCTTTAATGTTTTTTTCATATCAATATTCCACCGTCTCTTTCCTGAGAGAAAATCTGTACATGTAGAGAGCTATAACCGCGATGATCACAAAAAGCACTTCTGCAATGGCTGAGGCATAACCCAGATTGAAGGGAGCGATCCTGAACCCCCTGTAGTAGATATACTGTACAATGGTCTCCGTCCTGTACAGGGGACCTCCCTGGGTCATGACATATACCTGGTCAAAAACCTTGAGGCAATCGATGGTGTTGGTGATAACGCAGAAGCTCAGTGTGGGTACAATTAACGGAAGGGTTATTTTCGTGAACTGGGTCCACCGGTTGGCGCCGTCGATCTCCGCCGCCTCGTAGTATGAGCCCGGAATACCCTGTATTCCCGCCACAAGAATAATCATGCTGAGTCCGAAGTTCTTCCATATAGTAGTAAATATGACGCAGGGCATGGCCAGAGCCGGATCCTTAAGAAATTCAACGCCCGTAATGCCCACAAGCCTCAAAAGATATGGATACATTCCCAGGGAAGGGTCCAGCAGCATGGACCAGATGATGCCGATGGCCGTCATGGAACAGATTGCGGGCACAAAAAAGGCGGACCGGAGGAACTTCCTGAACGCGGTATTTTTCTGGACATACACCGCCACAAGCAGTGCAAATATAATCTGCAAAGGCATCTCCACAGCAGTAAAATAGACTGTGTTCAGCATAGAATTCCAGAACCGTTCGTCCGAAAAAAGCTTTAGGTAGTTGGATACTCCGGCAAAGGTAACTTTTTTCAGGAATATGTCCATGTTCAAGGTGCTTATGACCAGAGAGGCCACAAGCGGTATGACACTGAAAACTACAAGAATAACCAGGGAAGGAAGCAGAAAAATGTATGCGGCTCCTTCCGGTTTATTAAAGAATGAGACAAGTTTCTGAAGCTTTTTCATGATGGCCACCCCGCATTTTATTTTGGGGACCCCCACCCGACTCTCTTGCAGAGATCCCCATGGCTTATGCTCTAATTTCCTTTAAAGATTTCATCCATTTTATCAGAAGCCTTCTTTATTGCATCAGCGGGTTTCGAGCTTCCTGCCACAATCGCCTCCATCATGGGCCACAGCGCATCATTGTCAAGAGCTCCTATGTTCTGATAGGCTTCAGGATTATAGGCCCTGCCCATGGAACTCAGCGGTGAGATGGAACTCTGTATGGGGTCCGCCTTGATATCCACATCGTTCATCACGGCACTGGACCAGGCAGGGAACCCGTTTTTCATGCTCCATTCCTTCAATATTTCAGGGGACAGCCAGAACTTGATGAACTCGTAGGCCGCCTCCTTCTCCTCCGGCTTTGCCGTGGAAGGCACCGCATAGCCTATTCCGCCGGATATGACCTGCTGTCTGGAAGAGCCTTTGGGCGGTGCGGTGATACCAAAATTGATCTTGTTGCCTTTAAGACCATTGATGAGCCATGGCCCGTTTATGTACATGGCAAGCTTTCCGCTCATGAGAAGGTTATCCACGTCTGCTCCGCCCGCACCCCGGGGTGTTACTTTTTTATTTACGGCCAGATCCTGCATCCATTCCAGCGTCTTGATATTTTCGGGAGAATTGAGGAGGGATTTCTTCGCCTTGAGGTCAAAAATCTCTCCTCCGTTATTCCAGAAGAAGGAGGTCCAGTACTGGGGGGCTCCCTTGACAGGCATCCCGAAGCCGAACTGGTTGTTTTTCGCATCGGTCAGCTTCACTGCATAATCGCCCAGCTCCTCCATTGTTTGTGGAGGCTTTTCGGGATCCAGGCCTGCAGCCTTGAATAAATCCTTGTTCCAGTAAAGATAGATCAAATTGAACTGCATGGGTAAGGCATAGTATTTTCCGTTATATTTTCCTATGTCGAGTACATTCTGAACATAATCCCCTTCCTTGAGGCCGGTCTTCTGCCAGAAATCGTCCAGCACCGCAAAGGAATCATTGGCAAGGTACTGGGGTATCCAATCGCCGATCATGAGCACCATGCCCGGGGCAGCCTTGGTTGCAATTGCCGGAGGGAGCTTTTGAGAGAGCACATCCCAGCCCATGACATCCATCTTTACTTCTATTTTGTCTGCATTCTTTTCATTAAAGCGTTTTACAATGTCCTTCAGTATTTCTCCGTCAGGGCCTGTGAAGCCGTTCCAGAAGCTGAGTGTGACTTTTTTCCCTCCGCCGTCTGCCTTTTCCTGTCCGGAGGTATCGGTTTTTCCGGCATCAGAACCGGAGGCGGAAGGCTGCTCTGTATTCTCCCTTTTGCTTCCGGAACCGCAGCCGGCAAACAACAATGACATCAGAACAATAACCATCACCAGGCACAATATCTTTCTCGACCTTTTTACCATTTTGAAATTCCCCCTCATTGTTTTTTCGGTTTGCGTGCACGTGTACGCTTTCTATAATTAATTATAGCAGCATTGTTTTTGTTTGTAAACATGAAAACCGATTGACATGTGAAAATTGTTGAGACATGGGAATTACCTAATTTATATTAAAAAGCAGCTGATTTATACTGTGCAAGTGGAGCCACAGATGGCAAACGCATGCGTTGCTTCAAGGATACACGCCCCGCGTGAGGAACATTATAAATCAGTTGCTTCCCATGAGAAATTATGCAGAAAGGCTCCGTCCGCTTTTAGATGGATTCCCCGTGGACGATTTTGTGCTCCATCAGCAGAAGTCCGTCAATGCTTTCTCCTTCGATCAGCCCCAGAAGGTGCTCTACGGCTTTCACTCCGATCTCTCCCACAGGGTTGTACACCGTGGCAAGGGCAGGGGTTACATATTCCAATGTGTCGATGCCGTCAAAGCCCATGATGCCAAGATCCTGCGGCACTTTTTTGCCTATGCTGCGCAGGTATTTCATTATATCCAGGGCAAAGGTGTCACTGGAACAGAACAGCGCGGTTTTGAGAGGGTTGCCTTTTAAAATACCGTCAATATCGGCGTGGTAATCCCAGTGGTCGATGACGCCATGCTCCACGGAAGGATTTTTTTTCATGACGTCCTGAAAGCCCTCCAACCGTTTCTGGTGGGAGTATATATTTTCCTTCTTTTTATCCGCAAGGGGCGGACACACGAATATGATTCTTTCGTATTTTCTGGAAACAATGAGCTGGGCTGCATCCCTGGCCGCCTTGCGTTCATCGATCCCAATGAAGGGTATGTCGGCTGCAACCATGTTTCCTATCACGATTACCGGTATGGGCAGATTCTTCAGGAATTTCTGAAACCCGCTTCCCTTGTTGACGGGGCAAAGGATGATTCCGTCCGTCCTGCGGTCTACCAGGCTGTTGATGAGGCGGATCTCCATTTCAGGATCCTTCTCCTGGAGGGTGATGTTTACAAAATAGTTTTTCTTTTTTGCCTCCATTTCGATGGAGTTCACCAGTTGGGCAAAATACCGGTTCCGGATGTCGAAGACCACAACCCCCAGGCTCATGGACTTGCCCGTGACCAGGCTGCGTGCCAGCAAGTCCGGCCTATAGCCCAGCTCCCTGGCTGTTTTCAATATTCTCTCCTTGGTCTCGGGATTAATTCTGGGCTTGTTGTTCAGCGCCCTGTCCACCGTCCCCCTGGAAACTCCGCACACTTTTGCGATATCTTTTGATGTGATCCCCATAAATGTCCTCCGGAAAACTTTTGGAACCCACCGGTCCTCTCATGCTTCAATGCTAATAATTATATTCTTCTTACGGGGATTATTCAATAAAAAGACAGGAAGACGGGATGCGGCTATCCTGTACGGAACCTTACAGCTGCCGGCCGCTTCCCCGTCTCCCATCGAATCCGCTGCCTATATCCTGAATTTGTCCACCATCCCCAAAAGCGTCTGAGAGCTTTCATTGGCCTCTCTGGCAAGGGCCGTCACCTTGTTGGCCTTTTCAACCGCCTTGGCGGTTTTCCCGGCGATATCCTGGGTCCCCTCCGCCGCCTCATTGTTGGCGGCAGACACCTCGGCGATGGCCTTGACCATGTTCTGCACGGAGGCGCTCAATTCCTGGGCGGTAGCACTGAAATCGGCGACAATCCCATTAATGAACTCCACATCTTTATGGTACTGCTCACTTGTGCTCACCTGGGCTTCATAGTCTTTAATCACCGTGGTCTCAATAAATTCCAGAACCTGCCCGGAGCTGGCGGTAAGATTTTCTACCGACGAAACCACCTGTCTTGTGATGCTTTGTATTTCCGTTACGGCGTTTTTGGAATCCTCCGCCAGCTTTCTGATCTCGTCGGCAACCACAGCAAAGCCTTTTCCCGCTTCTCCCGCCCTCGCCGCCTCAATGGCCGCATTGAGTGCAAGCAGGTTGGTCTGGGAGGTGATTTGCAAAATGGAGTCGGTCAATACGCTGATTTTTTCTACCGCCCTGGACTGTTCAATGGCGCCCCGCAGCCTCTGGTCGATCTCTTTTCTGGTATTCTGGGCCGCCGTTTGGGAGGTAAGGGCGTTTTGCTTCAGCAGGTCCGCCCTCCTGCTTATTTCCTGCGCCGATTCGGCCCCATTCTGCGCCCTTTTTGCGATATCCTCAATGGCAGCCTCGATCTCCATGGCCGTGGCACTCATTTCCTCCGCGGATGCGGCCGTCTCCTCCTTGCCGGCGGACAACTGCTGTGTGGTGGCCGAAACATCCTCGATTTGTTCGGTAAGCTCATACAGGTTCTCCGTAGAGGAGGATGCAAAGCCGGCCACTTCATTGGCCTCCTTTACCACTCCCTGGATCAGCGAGCGCAGGGATTCCTGCATATGCCTGATTGCGTCGGACAGTTTTCCTATCTCATTCCGCCCCTGCAATTCAATTTTTCCCGTCAGGTCTCCCTTTTCTATATTTTGGGCCACGTGTACCAGCCTGGTGATGGGCGAGATGATAATTTTTGAAATCAAGAGGTAGAAGGCCCCGATAATGAGTATGACGCCCAGCAGAAGAATCACCAGGTTGGTCAGAAGGATTTTGTCCACCTTTCCATTGACTTCATTCAAAGGCATGACGGCCACAAGCTTAAGTCCCGTGGTGCCAATGGGGGTGTACACCGCCAGAGATTCCTTTCCGTCGATGGAAGAAATGGAATTGCCGGTTTTATCCGATGCCAGGACGGTATCTCCGAGGGCTTTTAAAACCGGATTATTTTCCTCGGTGATTTTGGACTTCAAATTCTTGCCCTCATCCTTATGGGCCAGGTAAAAGCCTTCCGCCGTCAGCAGGTAGGCATATCCCGTATCTCCCACTTTTACGTTTCTGATATACTGGTTAAGCTCTTGAAGTCCCACATCCAGCGTGACAACTCCCGCTTTGGCACCATTTTTATTGATGGCGCTTGTGGCGGTGATCATCTCCACGCCGGTGACCGCATCGGCATAAGGCTCGCTCCAGACCACCTTTTTATCCGTATTAAACCCGTCTTTATACCAGTCAAACTGGAAGTAGTCGTTTTTCTCATTGCTGTAATCCCATGTCAGTGTTATTTTGCCGTCCTCCCGGAACATATAGGGTCCGAAATATTTTTTTGACGCGTCGTAAGCAAAAGGCTCAAGCCAGAACCCACCTCCCACAATAAGGGGATGGACTTTAATGTCATTTTCAAGGATGGGGAAAAGGATGTCGGTATTGTAGCCCGGCATGATGCCGATGTCGGAAGCGTATAAAGCGCAGGTTTCCTCCAGCTGCACAAAGGTGGAATTGATGGAAGCAGCCTCGTGGGCTACCTGTGATTGAAGCCTGGATACCGTCTCCTCCGAAAGTGTATTTCTGAAGCTGATAAAGCTGTAGCTGCCCGTGGCTGCCAGGGTGATGAGAACAATGCCCGCCACCAGCACTACCAGCATGGTTTTTATGCTTTTCATATGTACCACTCCTAATCGAATTGTGATGGTTGCTGCTGCCGTTAATGAATATTCAGTGCCGCTTAAGCATAAACGATATAGCAAGAAAGGACCTATAAAAGGCCCTCTCTCTTAGGGAAAGTCATCTTTTGTACAGTAAAGGTATCATTCGTAAGAAGAAATGCTCTGTCAAAAATATTTTATCGCAATATTCGACATTATTCTATTTAGTTTTTGTTAATTCTATGTTAGTCTTTCGAACTCCCCGGCTACGGGAATTCCTCCTCCGGGAATGGGGACCTGCGTATGGTAACCAGCTTCATAACGTCATCTCCCGTGTGTCAGCATCAACAATCAGAACAAACTTTCCGCAACAATGAAAAATCTCCGGCAACAAGCTAAAATCCGGAGGTGCAACCCCGGCTTTATCTCGTCCTGGAGATGTGTTCATGCATGCTGTCCCTTCGCCTCATAGCTTACCGGGACATTCCGCAGCACAGTATTCTGAGCCTCGCTTTTACAGCGTTATATTACATTCAATTATACCCCGTCAAAGTCGAAAAATCAAGAAAAATGAATAAACGCATTCCCAAACTTTCATTCAATCTTCTTTTGTGCAAGCCAGTGAGGTTTAAATTCTCCAACTTTAACCGTTTGTGCTTCCCATTTCCCGTGTGGTCAAAATGCATTTTTTGCATGTTTTTACATTTCAAGTTGCATATTTCACCCAAAGCACAAATAGTTTTGTTCCTTTTGCCATCAGAGAAATCACAACAAAAAGGGAAGGTCCACGGGCATAAGCTCCGGTGGTCCCTCCCCTTTTAAATGTATTCCTGGACAGGGTCTCAACGACGCTCAGTATTTGAAATTGACGGGGCCGTAGCTATTGCCCTGGGAGCCGTAAGTGCTGTAAGCATTGTTCCAGTAATACACCCCGCTGTTCACCACGGCTGCGCCGGTTGTGGACAGTACGCTGTCATAATCGTGCCATTGGTCTCCTCCATCGGCTTCGGAGGAAATGATGTAGTAGGAGCTGTTGGCCGCCAAAGTCACCGGAGCTGCCAGATCGGCATATTTGAACCCCTGGCTGTCGGCAGTGCCTGCACCCATGTCAATATACACGCCTCCATTGATCAGGTCGGTGCCGGTGAGGGCGTTTACAATTTTCACATTGTGAGTGCCGCTGTTTCCCGGGACAAAATACCTGCCCAGCTGCTTTACCGTGAGAGGCTGGCTCCCTACCGTTATCTTCATCCCCACATAGCTGCCGAAATTGTTCCTTTTGGTCCCAGAAAGCGAAATACCGGTGACAAAGGAAGTGCCGCTGCCTGCCACGGGTACAAACTTCACCGCATCTGCAATCACCTGTCCATTTGCATTGTCCGCCAGCCTGACATACCCGGCGGTTCCGGCGGCAAAATTCCAGGTGCCCAGTTTCACCCAGGTGTCTCCGTTGATCTGCTGGTTCTGTGGGATTGTCTGGCTGCCTCCGTTATAATATACGGTGTACGGGGAATTGGTGGCCCTGTTGGTGTAAGCCGACCACCGGGCATAGACGTCATAATCGCCCGCGGCGGTGAGGACGGGAGTGAATTTCGCCGCCGCCGAGCCGTCTCCCTGCAGCTTGCAGTGCACACTGCCGTTAAAACCCTGTCCCGTGTACCTGAGCCAGGTACCCGTAAAAGTACAGCCGGCACTGTCATTGTCTACGATGACCTCGGCAGACGGTTGGCCCGGCACCAGAATGTTTTTAACCGCGTCCAGCACGGTCCTGTCTCCTCCCAATTTCGGGCAGACGGTTCCCACACCGCCTTCACTGAATTCATTCCAGGAGTACATGAGCACCGTATTTGCCTCCGCGGCGCCTGCATTCTCATAATTCCAGTTCAGGGCATTCTGGAGCTGGCCCGCAATTTCTGCCGGAGTGGGGTCCGGCGAGCAATATCCCTGCTCATTGGGGGCATATGCGTAATCCGGATTGCACTCATCCCGGGGACGCGCATCCCATCCTGTGGTCACCCAGGGGATTACTTTCCTGCCCGTGTTCTTATATTGGGTCCAGGCATTCTTTTCCCCATTGGTAAGGGAGGAATAGGGCTGTCCGTTCCATGCACTGGTACAGTAGCTGCTGATGGCATCCGCACCGATCTGGTTTGCGAAGGCCTGGGCTCCCGATGTGCTGAAATCAAGGGCTACTACATATGGATTCCCAATCCCCGCATTTGCACACTTGGTGCGCAGCCTTGAGATTTGTGCCGCATCTACCAGCGCCGAGTAATTAAAGCAGTAAATCAGCGGCCTGTTTCCCAGAACTTTCTGGTAGTTGGCTTCGCCCATGCGCGCCACAAACCAGTCCTCTTCGCTCAAAACCAGGGGGTGGGTGAAAAGAATCGCACACCAGTTGACATCATTTTTATGGCTGCTGGAAAGGTATAGATTCCTTGGAATATTCATGTTCCTGCAGTGGTCCGTTTCCGAATTGCCATACCAGCAAAAGGCCCAGTAGCCGATTCCCGCTTCTTTGGCGTAGGCAATCTCCTGGTCCATGATTCCCTGGGTGGTGCACCGCAGGGTGGCCGTATCCGCCGTGGGCTTGGTGGCGTAAAAAGGCAGCCTGTCGCTCCATTTGGCGGGCCCAAGTATACGCTCTTCTTCCAGCCCCACGGGACTCAAATCACCCACCTGCCCATCCCACCGTATCACCCCTAGCGTCGAGGCCCGGGGATTGGAGGCCTGGGCCGCCGCAGGCAGCAGCGGACCTACCAAAAAAGTCATGGCGATACTGGCAATTAACAGTCTTTTTAAGAAAAAACCCCGCTGCAGGACACACATCATGTGTTTTAACATGTTTCTTCCCCCTTTTGCTCCTATTCTTTTTTCACCTGACAGCTACCTTCCGCCAAAGACGCGCTTTATTGCTTCCAGGTAGCCTGTACCGTTTACCGTATCAGGCTCGAGATAGCTGCCCTCCGTCCATTCGTTCCAGGCGTTGATGGTAAGTATTTTAGAACCTGTCGCTTTTCTGTCAAGGAATTCCTTCCCCTTCTTAAGTGCCGTTTCAAATTCCCGGGGTGTATTGCCTTCCAGGGTGGGCGTAAAGGGGTATCCCAGGTTGTCATAGACATCCGACTGTATGGTCCTGGGGCTGGGATCCCAACCCATGGTCACATTGGGAAAGTAGGGTACGCCATATTCCGAGGCAAAGCCTTCAAAAACCCGGAAAGCCTCCTCCCTGCACCATGCATAGCTCGTCCTGGGGAAGTCCTTCATTTCCGCATGGTGGATCCACACATAGGAGGTGACGCTTTCAAAGCCAAGCACCTCGATCATCTCCCTGGGATTGGCAATCCGGGTCTCACCGGGCAAAATCTGGACACCCCATATGACCGCATTCAAATGGAGCTCTCCCAGGCCTGCTCCCCGTACCCGGTTCCTGAAATCGTCCAGAATCCGCCGGGTATTGTCAAGGCTTCCAAAGCTTTTCACCAGGCCCATCAATTCATACACGGAGAAATACAATCCGCCGTCGACCCTCCAGTAGGAGGGATGGGCAAAATAGTTCCGGATCATATGGTCTGTGGCCTCGATAAAAGCTTTTTCCGACAGCTGGCCGCTGACGCGCAAAGCATAGGGCTTTGCCCGGGTTGCCGGTTGGATTTCCTGCCAGTCATGGTTGGCCCACATCAGCGCAAATTTCATGCGGCTGTTGTTCCCGGCCCCCAGAAAGCCTTCATCCAGGCACCGGCCCAGGTAGGGTCCGTCCTCATACCAGTACCAGTCGAACAGGAAGGTAGTCAGACCGTGGTCCGCCGCCGCATCGATTTTCTTTTCCATCACCCTGGGGTCTGCTTCATCTTCGTAGCCCCACAGGGGCACCTTTGGCTGGCAGTGGCCTTCAAACCGGGGTTCCGCCCTTTTTACCAGCTCCCATTCGGTCCAGCCCTTTCCGTGCCACTCCGCATTCCGCGGGTCCAGATGGTAGTTCGAAAAATAATAGGCCGCAATTTCATAGTTGTTCTTCATCCTTTTATCCTCTCCTTGATGAATAATATTAGCCTTTGACGGCGCCCGCCACGATGCCTTTATAAAAATTCTTCTGGAAAATCAGAAAGGCGATTACCGGGATGATCATGGTCAGCACCACAAAGGCGAAAATGGGCCCGTAATCCGTAGACCTGGCGTTCATAAAGTTGTAAATGCCCACGGGCAGGGTTCTGACAGAATTCCGGGTAACAAAGGTAAGGGGCGTGACAAAGTCATTCCACACAGTGGTGATGTTCAAGATGACCACCGTAGCGGTGGCGGGCTTCAAAAGCGGGAAAATGATGCTGTAAAATGTCCGGATATAGCCGCATCCGTCAAGCATGGCCGACTCATCCAGTTCCTTCGGCACCCCCTTGATAAAGCCGGTGTACACCAGGATGGTAATGGGTATGCAGCTGCCAAGGCTTATGAGCACCAGCGTCATGATATTGTTGGTCCAGCCGATGGTCTTTACCAGCTTGAACAGAGGGACAATGCCCGCCTGGAAAGGAATCATGATGCCGCTTAAAATGTAAAAATACAGTGCGGTAAACACCTTTTCCTTCCTCCTGCTCAAAGGGTAGGCCGCGATGGAGCCGAGGAGCACCAGCAGCACCATGGTCACCGCACAGACAAACAGGCTGTTTCTCAGCAGCATCAAAAAGGTTCCCTCTTTGAAGGCGGCCGCGTAATTGCCCGTATAGAAAGCCGTGGGAAGGCTCATGGGGAGATCGATTTCCTGGGGCGTTTTAAAGCTGGACATCAGGGAATATACGAATGGAAAAATCCATAGGACGGAGATTGCCACCATAATGATTTCAACCGCCAGCTTTACACCTCTTGTGTTTTTTTCCGTATTTTTCACTATAGCTGCACCTCGCTCCTTCGCATGAAATAGACCTGGGTAACGGATAACAGAGCGATGATGGCAAAGAAGACGATGGATATGGCCGTGGCATAACCCATCCGCTGGTGGCTGAAGGCCAGGGTATATATGGCGGTGGAAAGGGTTTGCGTCGCATTGTCCGGCCCTGTCTGCGTGAGGATGAAGGGCATTTCGAACAGCTTCAGTCCCCCGGTCAGGCTCATAAAGGTCATGATGGTAAAAGAAGGCGCCAGAAGAGGTACGGTAATCCTGAAAAAGCTGTTGAGGTCCGTACTCCCATCCACTTTCGCCGCTTCGTAGTATTCCACCGGGATGCTTTGAAGTCCTGCGATATAAATAACAGCGCCATAACCGCACCACTGCCACACATTCAATCCCATCAGCAGGGGAAGGGCCAGTTGTTTCGAGCCAAACCAGTCCAGCGCCGGAAGTCCGATTTTGCCCATCAACTCGTTCAGAAGTCCCCCATACTGCAGGATGTTTGAAAATATGGCCGCAATGACCACATAGTTGATCAGGCACGGTATGAAGAAAACCGCCCTCAGATAGCCCCTGAACTTGATTTTCGAATCCAGGACCAATGCAAGGGTCAACGCCGCCAGGTTCGCAAATACCGTAGTAAAGACGGTGAATTTGAAGGTGTTGCTAAAGCCGGCCACCACCCGCTCATCGCCGAACATCTCAAAAAAATTGCTCAACCCGACAAAATGTATGGTCCGCAGCCCTCCGTCAAAATCCGTTACCGAATAGCGGAAGCTGTATAACAAGGGGTAATAGACAATAATGGTGTAAATCAGCAGTGCGGGAAGAATTACCAGAACCCCTTTGATCACTTTTTCTCTTTCCCATTTCATGGAGCCGCTGCCGCCCATAAGAATCACCTCTGGTTTTGTGTATGGCGACAGAAACTAAGCAGTTGGCTTCCCAATTGCTTAGTTTCCGTCATTTATAAGATTTTCAAATCACTTTAACGTAGGACGTATGATATTGGCCTTATCTCTGTCATAGGATTTCTGCAGGGTATCCACAATTTTGTCGACATCCTTGGAACCCGCAAGAATTGATTGAAGGGCTTTATCGTTCTCTTCCGTTGTAGAAGCCGGGAAGAAGGCATTGGGGAAGGAATAGACCTCCGCTTTTTCCATCACCGTCTGCAGCTCCGACATGATGGCCGGAAGGTTTTTGGACGTTACGCCTTTAACGGCGCAGAGAGAGCCTGTCACATCCACGTATTTCTGCATTTCTTCCGGTTTGGCCCAGAATTCGATTACCTTTTTGGCAACCTCGGTATTCTTACCGGAAGCAGCATATCCCAGGGCTTTATCCGGCAAACCGATGGTGGTTATTTTACCCGCCTCGTCCGGCAGGGCAAAAACTCCGATCTGGGCGTCCTTGTTTTTGCCCAGAATCTGCGAGGGCATCCAGGAGCCCATAATGGTCATGGCCGTTTTTCCGTTGGCGATGTCCGCCGCCACCTGGTCCACCGTCACACCCAGCGATCCCTTGGGGATATATCCCAGGTCCGTCAGCTGGACAAATTTTTCAAGCATGGTCCTGTAGCCGGTTTTGTCGGTGAATTTTGCCTTGCCGTCGTAGAGGTCTGTCTGCCAGCTTGGATTCTGCCCGGTGGTAAAGGCGGAGTAAAGAAGTCCCGTCAGATGTGCGGGAGACCAGGAATCCTTGCCGCCGGCCCCAATGGGAGTGATTCCTTTTGCTTTGAGCTTTTCACAGATGGAAAGGAAATCGGCATAGGTCTTCGGCATTTCCGTAATTCCTGCATCGGCAAATACCTTTTTATTGTACCAGACGCCATAGGTGGCATAATCCAGTGTCAGCGCATACAGCTTGCCTTCATAGGACGAGCTGTCGATATAGGCGGGCATGACTGAGCTTGCCCAGCTCGCACCCGTCAGGTCTCCCCAGTAGTTGTCCTTGGCCATTTTATAGGCACTGCTGGCAAAATACATAAACAGGTCCGGCGCATCTCCTGCCAGGATTCTCGTCTTGATTACCTGCTCATATTTATCGCCGGGGGCAATTTCAGATTCAATGGTGACGTTGGGATTGGCTTCCATGAAGCTTTTGTTGATTGCTTCCACGCCGTCTTTTGTGGGCGGATCCCAGAAAACGAACCTCAAATTGACCGGTTTTTCAGCCGTTTTCGCATCCTGTTTGGCAGTATCGTCGGTCTTGGCCGTGTCGGCCGGTGCGGGGGATGCTGCTTTATCATCGGATGTGCCTGCGCCGCAGCCTGCCAATAGGGAAAGCCCTAATACCGCTGCTATTACTAGTGATATAGCTTTTTTCATTGCAAGTTCCTCCCTGTGAATTCTGCTTTATAGACGCGTCTTATGCTGTTATTATAGTGCAAAAATGAAATGCCGATCAATTCGAATTAATTAACAAAGGGAGTAAAAAATTAATCACTTTTTCCCTATATATTCGCTGGGCGTGACCCCGACCACCTTTTTGAAGACCTTGGTAAAATACTTGGCGTCCTTGTAGCCCACCATAAGCGCCACATCCAGCACATTGTGCCTCAGGTCCGCCAGCAGCTCCTTGCCCTTGCTGATGCGGATAAAGGTAAGGTATTCGATAAAGTTCTGGCCCGTTTCCTCCTTAAAAAGCTTGCTCAGGTAATTGGGATGGAATTTGAACTCCTGTGCGATGCTCTCAAGGCTGATGTCTTTCATATAGTGTGCATCGATGTATTTTTTTACGCTTCCCAGCAGCTTGTTGTGGTAATTCTGGTTGAATTCCTTCACAAACCCGATTCCCGCCTGCAGGGTAGCGTTTATTTTCTCGGCCAGGCTGTCGGCATCCTCGCACAGGTCCATTTCATCGCAAAGTACACGGGGATTCCCCAGCAATTCCTCCGGCGAACCGCCCACCTTTACCAGCAGATTGAAAACAGCTTCAACAAAATGATAGTTGAAGCTCCTTATGTCTCCTACCGTGATACCGCCCGACTGTATCCTCTCCTTTACTCTGCCGACGATCCGGTCCGCCAGCTCCGGACCGCCTTTTTCCAGGCATTCGGTGATGTCTCTGAGCATGGGCGGATCCAAGATAACCGTCTTGATTTTATGTGAAATCTCCGGGCCCGGTTCGATCACCCTGCAGCCTCCGGCGATGATCCGGCGTTCCAGGCCTTCTCCCGCATTCACGAAAGAGGCATGTATATTTTCAAGGCCGGTGACCTCCTTCCCTATGCCAATGGTTACCGTAAGCCCCGGGGGTTCCTTTGCAAATACTTCAATGATTTTCTCACAGGCCTCCAGCAGGTTTTTTCTCGCAGCCATGTCACCGGAACAGTAGTTGATCACCCCATCCACTCCCTTGTCGGAAGCATCGAGATAAAAATGGACTCCGGCGCCTGCAAGCATCTGGTGGAACAGTTCTTGAAGCTTCCGGCCGTATTGCCGCACCTGGTCCTTGCCGTACTTTTCCAACACCCGGGGATACCTGTCAATCTCACAGGAAAAGGCCGTAAACCCGGCGCCGGCCAGTCTCATGTCAAGGGTTTGGAGCTGGCCCGCCAGATCCTCTCCAGGTACCGCAGCCTGCTGCAGGATGCGGCGGATAAATTCGCTGCGCTGTTTGCGCAGGGTATCGGCGGTCAGATCCATCAAAAGCTTATGGGATTGCGTTTTCTTCCTTTCCTCTTCAATCAGCTCTTTCGCTTTCAGAAGGAGCTCCAGCAGCTCTTTTTCATCCACAGGCTTTAAAATATACCCGATGGCGCCCAGGTTTACGGCACTCTTGGCATACTCAAACCGGTCAAAGCCACTGAAATAGATAAAAACACAAGCATTCCCCGATTCCCGGCTCCTGCGCAGCAGCTCGATCCCGTCGATTCCCGGAATTTGTATATCCGCCAGCACGATATCCGGGTTAAGCTGCCGGATGAGGGTCAGTGCTTCAATTCCGTCGCCGGCTTCGCTGAGCAGCCGGAAGCCGTGAGCTTCCCAATTGACGGAAGAAACGATCTCATCTCTCGCCCATTTTTCGTCATCCACTACAAGTACGGTAATCACATCTACTCTCCCTCCTGCAGGATTGAAAGCTCGTTTTCACTTCTTGGCAGCAAAAGCTCCACCGTGATTCCGCTGCCGGAATTGCCGCTGATTTTTACTCCGTACTGCTTGCCAAAGCGGTACTTTATCCTGGAATTCACATTGAAAATCCCGATCTTGCCGGAACTGTTGTTGTCGACAAACTGATTGTTGTGCTCAAAGGAATTGTTCAACTCCTGGATGAGGTGGGGACTCATTCCCACTCCGTCGTCCACAACATAAATTTTTGTATACTCTCCCGCATGGCGCACCTTGATCTCTATCCGCCCGCTGCCGATCTTGGGCTCCAGTCCGTGGACAATGGCGTTTTCTACAATGGGCTGGAGGGTCATGATGAGAATGCTTTCGTTTAAAGTTCCTTCCTGGATGTCGAAAACGACTTCGATTTTATCCTGGAACCGGTATTTCTGTATGAACAGGTAATTTTTTATGTGGTCGATTTCATCCTTTATGGTGACTACACTGCCAATTTTGCCAAGATTGTACCGGAATATCCGGGAAAGGCTTTGTATCATTTCGGAGGTCTTTCCCGCGCCCTCCGTTTTAGCAAGATTTTTAATGGAGCCCAGGGTATTGTATAGAAAATGAGGGTTGATCTGGGCTTGGAGCAAATTGAGTTCCGCTTCCTTCCTCAGCAGGTTTTCATTGTATTCCTTTTCAATGAGCTCCTTGATTTTATAAATCATGGAGTTGAACCCGCTGGCCAATTTGGCAATCTCGTTCTCCCCGTATACCTCCATGGAGACATCAAGGTTTCCCGTTTCCACCTTCTCCATCAGTCTCTTCATGCGGATCAGGGTCCCGGAGGCCTTCGCCGAAATGTAGACCGATATGGCAAAAGCGGATAAAGCACAGGCGAGAATCACCCACAGCAGGATTTCCCGCATGGTCCTGCCCTCTTTCATCAGATCGGAGTAGGAAACACAGGTAATGACCTTCCATTTGGTGCGCTCGGATACGCTCTCATTGATAACCATGCGTCCGGCGCCGCGCCCCACGATAAAAGGCTGGTCGCTTTTGGAGGAAAGATCGCTTTTAAAGTCCTCCATGTCCAATAATTTTTCATAGGTTTTATAATCATTGCTGTATACCAGGTTGTTCTGCTCGTCCAGGATGGCAACGGCGCCCTTTTCCCCGATTTTTATATTGTCGACGATTTTTCCTATCTGGTCCACACTTTCATCCACCACAATAACACCCAGGATTTTGTTGTTCCGGATGTCCGTAATGGCCCTCACCACCGAAATTACCTGCACGGAGTCATCAAAAAGCTCATTTTTATGCAGCCCCAGCAGTGTGGTGCGGCCCTGCTTTTCTACCGCCTTTTTGAACCACTCTTCTTCATTGGCCCGCTTGCCCAGAAAACCCATATTGCCCCGGTTTCTCGCGTACTTGTTTTCCCCGTCCAGGGAATAGATGTAGATACCGTAAATCTCCATCCTGGATTCAAATACATTGACAAAAAAACTGTCGATGCTGTTGTATTCCTGGGCATAGTTGGTGTTGTACAGCTCGGGGCTTTTGCTGTCGGCCCCCATGATCTCGTTGAACTTGTCCTCATAGCTTATGACAAAAGAAGTTTTCTCAATGTCATTGATATTTTTTTCAAGGTTGAGGATAATCTGATTGTTTAGCTGGGTGATGTACTGATAATACTTGTCGATCATGGTGCGGGAAAAAAGATAGAAGAAAGAACTCCCCAGGACTGCAATCACAAGGAGTATGATCACCAGATACGAAACGAACAGCTGGTATTTTATATGCGCATTTATCTTCAAATAGAGCTTTGAAAAGACCTTTTTCATTTTTTCCATGAGGTTCCCCGCAGACAATTGTGACATGGACAGTCTGTCTATATTATACCATAAACGCGTCAATCCCTTCAGCTGTTATTATACCATGGATGCCTCTTTTGGTTTACGGGTAAAAAAGTAAGATTTGGTGGACTTTTTTAACGTGGCAAGTTCTGGCAAAACAGATCAACCTAAAAAGCCCGTAAATTCCTCCGTGAAATCGTCGGGTCCATGGTCTACAAAGATAAAGTTGAATTCTCTCATGATTTTGACCCCCTGAATAGGAACAGCGGTCAGCGTCCCCGCTTCCATTTCCCGCCTGACGGCTTCCCTTGAAATGACGGTACAGCCAAGGTTTGCCTCCACCAGGGATTTTATGGCCCCGATGCTTCCCACTTCCATATACGGCTTCAGGTCGGAAAGGTTCTGCCCAAGCTCCTGGAGCTTGTTTTCAAAGATGCTCCTGGTCCCGGAGCCTTTTTCCCTTAAAATAAGCTTGCCCCCACGGAGGACTTCACCTATTTCCACCGCCTCTCTCCCGGCCAGGTCATTCTGCGGCGACACTACCAGAACCAGTTCATCCTCCCTGAACTTTTTATAACGGAACTTGCTTTTGTCAAAAGGTCCTTCCACAATCCCCAGGTCGAATTCACCGTTCCTCATCTTCTCTAAAACCTCCGGGGAATTGTACACGTGCATGATAACATCAATATTTTTGTGCAATGCCTTGTATTTGCCCAGTAATTGGGGAAGTACAAACTCTCCTATGGTCAAGGTGGCACCAATGGTATACCTTTTTACAACGGCAGACCTGTTCCTCATTCTCCTTTCCAGGAGAAGGGTATTTGCCGCAAATTCCTTTGCGCCTCTCCAAAGCAGCTCTCCCTCTTCCGTCAGAGAAATCTGCCTCCCTTTTCTCTTTATCAATTTTACTCCATAGTGTTCCTCCAGCTGCTTTATATGCTGCGTCACCGCCGGCTGTGTTAGGTTGAGAAATTCCGCAGCCCTGGTATAGCTTTTCAATTCTGCCACATGGATAAAGGTATCGAGTTTTGAATCCATCATATTTTTACACCTCACGGCTCTTTCAATGTATTTCTATTTTACAACAACTCCCGCCTTAAAAGAAGCCATCTATAAATTTTTCTTATGCATTTATAATAAACCATAATTTGTTTTTATGCTTTATTGGTACTAAAATAATTACTATAAAGAGCTTATTGCAAGTATATTGATCTCTTCTCGCCTTTTGGAGAAACAGATTTCCCGTTAGGAGTTGAATTTGTCCCATGGAACAATTTTTATGGTTATTACCTCTGGGCTTTGCCGTTGGAACCTTTGGTACGCTTATTGGCGCAGGAGGCGGTTTTATCCTGGTACCCGTCCTTTTGCTGCTCTATCCCGGCAAAAGTCCGGAAACCATTACAAGCATATCGCTGGCGGTTGTCTTTTTCAATGCCCTGTCAGGGTCTTGTGCCTATGCCAGAATGAAAAGGATCGACTACAGATCCGGGTTGATTTTTGCTGCTGCCACCGTCCCTGGCTCGATTCTCGGGGCTTACACCACCTCCTTCATTGCCAGGAATATCTTCGACGGCATATTTGGGGTACTGCTGGTCACCGCATCGGTGTTTTTAATGCTGAAGCCTCAAAATGTCCGGACCGAAGAGGAAGAAAAAAACAAAAACTACGTCCTCCGCTCAATCACCGATGTGGATGGGATCACACATACCTTCTCCTACAACCCTGTATTGGGTATTGCCATAAGCATCCTTGTGGGATACATTTCCAGCCTGCTGGGAATCGGCGGCGGTATCATCCATGTCCCTGTGCTGATCCATGCACTGAACTTTCCCGTCCATATCGCAACCGCCACTTCTCATTTCGTGCTTGCCGTAATGTCGCTGTCGGGAACGGCAGTCCATATTGCCTCGGGAGTTCTTTCAGAAGGAGTGCTGCAGACGGTCGCCCTATCCATCGGAGTGTTGTTCGGCGCCCAACTGGGGGCGAAGCTTTCATGCCGGTTCCACGGCGTCTGGATCATGAGAAGCCTGGCCGCAGCTCTCGCACTGGCGGGCCTCAGAATATTCACAATGGCATTTTAATATAAAATAAAGGTAATTCCCGGCATCGTCGGGAACTACCTTCGGGACTATCTCAGGAGAGCGTTGATAATAACTCCGCCCAATATGCCTGCCGCCCATTTCACAGCTTGCCACTTACGCTTATGTAGTAAATAGATATTTACTCTAATTACTCCGTCATGCAACGCCAATACCATGACCAGCAACAGGAACATACCTACAACAACCGTATGCCTCATGACCCTTCCTCCCATCAAATATTTTGACAAGTATCCGTAAAGAAGTCATGTATTTCTCAAACCGCCTTTTATCTTTTGTACATAAAGCAGGCTTTTGTCATTGGTAGGTGAGAAATTGTCCTGTCATGAGTATTGCCGGACAGGCAGGCATTTATACCTGTTTGCATGGGCAATAAAGGACTCCCCTGCTGGGAAACCCCCTGGTTTCTTTTGTGAATTTCCTGCTTAGCCTGTATTTTTTCGTGTTATAATATGAATATTAATTCTCAGGGGTTGATTGCATGGTACTTTCAACATTATGCTACATAAAAAAAGAAGATAAAACCCTTATGCTCCACCGGATCAAAAAGGAGAAGGACATTCATGAGGGAAAATGGAACGGTTTGGGCGGCAAGCTTGAACAGGGGGAAACTCCCGAAGAGTGCGTCATCCGGGAGGTCTATGAAGAAAGCGGCCTTACCGTCAGGAATCCTTTATTGCGCGGCATTCTGACGTTTCCTCTTTTTGACGGTGTGGCGGATGAATACACTTTTCTCTTTACCGTCACTGATTTTGAGGGAGAGCTTATCGATTCAGACGAGGGCAGGCTGGAATGGATTGAAAATTCCCGGATCCTGGAGCTAAATCTCTGGGAAGGCGACAGCATCTTTTTAAAATGGCTTGAAGAGGATAAATTCTTTTCGGGAAAATTTATTTACAAGAATGGGAAGCTGATGGACCATGGGGTCGTCTTTTACTAGCCGCTTCAGGCCAAGAAAAAGAGCCTTGTCATCGGCTCATTTGGATTTTGTGGGATTATTTTTATAAAATCCTTTGGATATTCTTTTGTTCTCTTCAAGTTCCTGCGTTTTCTCCTTCGTCGGATCTGCGCCGCTTTTTTCGTTTTTGTTCTTACCCATTTCCTTTCACCTTTCCTTCGTTCTCCTGCTTCTTGATTTCCGCTTCGGACTTTTTATAGAATTTTTCGATGTATGCCTTGTTTTTTGGCAGGTTTTCATCTACTTTCTTTTTGCCTTCCACCGGACCACTTCCTTTCACAGGATAGTTTGTCCACAAAAGAGTCCATCTATGATGTACTCATGCAATTATTCCAAAACCGGTTGTGTCCCCGGGCTCAAATTCCGCTTTTTTCTTCAGGCACGCAATAAAGGTATCCACTATTTTTTCATCAAATTGCCGTCCCTTATTATCCAGTAATTCCTGAATGGCGGTTTCCCTTGACATGGCATTTTTCCGGTAGGGCCTGCTGCTGGTCATTGCGTCGTAGGCATCCGCAACACATACGATCCGGGCCAGCAGGTCAATGTGATTCCCCGTCAGGCCATAGGGATATCCCTTCCCGTCAATTCTCTCATGATGCTGGCATACGATTTTTCTGCAGTCCTCCAGAAAATACAGGTTTTCCAATATCCGGTTGCCTTTTTCGGGATGCTGCTTTATCTGTGAAAATTCCTCTTGCGTCAGAGCTCCTTCTTTGTTCAGGATGTTCTCCGAAATTCCGATCTTGCCGATATCATGCAGTATGCTGCCGAATTTCAAATCGCTCATTTGTTTTCTCTCCAGGCCTAAGGCCTCCGCAATCATGATGGAATACTCCATCACCCTTTCACAATGCCCCCGGGTATAGGAGTCCTTTTCCTCTATTGCGTTTGCCAGCGCCCGGACGGTTTCAAAATAGCTGCTCTGGTTTTGCCGCAGCATGCTCTCCAATTCTTCGTTCAGCGCCGTTGTCTCTTCATACAACGCAGTGATCTCCTCTTTTTGGGAAGAAATCTCCCTGTTTTTGTTCTCCAGGTCCTGCTGTATCCGGAATCTTTCATCCAGCAGTTTCTTTATCTCCAGGGTCATGTGGTTGAACTGCCTTCCCAGCAGGGAAAATTCATCGTTTGAGTTTACATGGAAGGAATGCTTCAGATTCCCATTGGAAACCTGGTTAATGCCCTCCGTGATGACTGCAATGGGCCTGGTAATCCCTCCGGCTTTATAAAAACCAAAGGAAGCAGCCAAAACAGCGCCAATGCAAACCACCCCAATAATGATCCGGATGTTTGCCCTCAGATTTTCCACGAGAATGGAATCATTATAGATCACTTCCACCACATTTCTCTCATTTGCACCTTTCGCTCCGATGATGGAATAGGGAATGTACTGGTAGTAAGCCTTCCTGCCCATATATTCGCCCGTTGCTTCCACCACTGCCATGGTTTGAATGGCTTTGTTGAAATAGGCCATATGCTCCGGCTTTACTTTCAGACTTGCATTGTTTTCGTCTTTCTTGTATGATATGCCTTCATAATCGAAAAGAATTACGCTGTCGACAAATTCATTTTCCTCAACTGCTTTTTCTGCAAAATTGACAAATCCTATTTCTTCCGCAGGATTGTCCCGGTCTTCGATGCCTGTTCCCGTTTCAAAAACATACTGTCCGTCGGAGGAAGGCAAATAACAGAATTTGGTCATGGCCTCCCCATTGAGCGAAAGGCTCATCCTCGCCGGCGCAAAAACTTTTTCGGCCCGCACTTCATCCAGATAGCGGGCAAAATCCGGCCAGGGCGAAAAGTTCAACCCCAGGTCCTTTTTGTCTGTAGCTGCAATAACCGTATTGTTCTTATCGATAATATACAGATGCAGGTTCTTTTTCCCCTGCAGAAACGGTTCCAGGGGAAAATCAATGTTTTTATCACTTTCATACTTTTTCACAACCGCTTCCAGTATCTCCCTGGCTTCAGCCTCCAGCGGGCGCTCCACAAGGAGATTGATATAATCTGCATCATGTACTATATTAATGATTCTATCCTTTATTAGCTCCTTACTTTGTTCAAAGCTATTCAACAGGCTGTTCCTCATGACCACATATTGAAAAATCCCCAGAAAACTGGAAACCAGAAGAACAACGGTGAACAGCAGGACACTCAGTTTGTATTTGAAAGCTACAAATTCTGGGATTATCTTCATATTGGCCCCCACAACAACCAACCTGTATAAACCCGTGTCAGATTTATCTCTCGGCGATTTCCACACTTTCAGCCTGCGGTACCGGCTTGCTTATAAACATAATACCTTCGTATTATATCACATCCCCATGCCTTAATGACAATTTTAGACATAATCCTGCTTTTATAATTTCTCTCCTGTTTCATATACCTCAAACCTTGAATTGACTAACAGGAAATTCATCCGATAACCTTTTGGGAGGCATTCCTCATTTCTTCCACCACTCCCGTCAGTTCCTGCGTCGAAGCGGATATTTCCTCCGTAGCCGAGGCCTGCTGCTGTCCGATATTGACAATATATTCAACCTTGCTGTTTATTTCTTTCATTTCATTCGTGATATCTCCTATGATTTTTCTTATATCTCCGACACTTCTTGTGCTGTCTTCCGCCATCTTCCTGATTTCTGTGGCGACCACGGAAAATCCTTTCCCTTGTTCACCCGCCCGTGCTGCTTCGATAGCGGCATTCAGTCCCAGCATTTTTGAAGTGGAGGCAACACCGTTAACCATTTGAAGGATCTTACTTGTCTCTTCAATCTTATCGCTTATGGTTTTCACATGCGCCTGCAGCACCAATTGAAAATTTACCAGTTCCTCGGCGGAAGCCGCCAGCTCCTCTATGACGGCCGCCGTTTGCTGGGCGGAATTCGCTACATGCTGCGCCATATCATTCACCTTGAGGCTGTTTTCAAGATCAAAGCCGATGCCGAGACCTCCCAGAAGCTTACCGTCTTTGTTTCTGAGGGGTATGGCCATAGACCTGAATTCAAATCCGAAAGCCTCCTTCGGAACGATCATATCGATGGTCCCATTTTTCTTCATGGCTAAAGCAATGGCATCCTGTTCAGGGACCTCCATGCCCACAAGGTCAAAATCCATTTTGATTTTTTCTCCAAAAAACACTTTTAAAAATTTCCGGGTATCCGTAATTCCAACCATGCAATCCAGCGGCAGGATCTTCTGGATTAGAGGGGCCACAAGCATCAAAGCATCCATGGTGCTTGTCTCTTCACTTGCATGGAGCGGCTGACTTCCGATGGAATTCGCTTCCCTGTGTTCATCCGGTGCCTTGTTCTGCATAAATTGTTACCTCTTTCTGATTATTTGATATTTTTATTGATCTGATTTTTTTACATATACTGGGTTTTATTCCATACATGAAATGCTTTAAAAAATCGATTTTTATCTGCTTTTCTTTCTTAATCTGTATGCAACAATTTGTTTATTTTGTTACATTCAGACTATTCGACATCGATTCCCAAAATCCTGCAAAAATTAGTAAAAAATCAGAATATTTTGTTGTTTTTTACAAATAAAAGGTACAGTTTTTCTAGAACTGTACCAGGGAATAGAGCTCATATTTTTGGTCCTGGTTAATCCCTATATACCGGAGGGTTATTTGCTGGGTCCTTATATAGTCCGATAGGGTTTTTTGTAAGGCGGAATTGATTTTTATTTTCTTTTCCTTGGCGGTTTTCCTCTCTTTAATATCCAGATGTTCTTTAAACATCCCGTTGCCCAAATAAATATCTTTTACCTTGAGCGGCAAAAAATCGCTTATTCTCAACCCTGTATTCAGGCCGAATTTAAACAAAAGTGCATATTTTTTATCCCGGCCCTTCAGATATTGGTGCATCTGCGTGATTTTAACTTTATTGCGAACCGGTTCAACAGTCACTTCCCTAGCTCCTCTCTTACAGTAAACATGCCGTATGAAATGGCCCCGCCGATAAATGTACGAAAAATTCAATATCTATGATAAAAAGATACATATATATTTTTAGATACCCGGCTGAAATTCTATTCACTTTAAAGAAAACCGTTGATATTGGTGAGTTTAATAAATAGAACACATGTAACAAAATAAACATATTGTTACATTTATCAGAATAATTCCCCTTAAATTGCAGTTTCAACTCCAATCCCATTCCAGATGTCTCTGTTCTGTCCATTCTCATAAATAATATCATACTGTCATCAGAGACCATATAAAAATCGTTGCCTGCTCCACAGCAGATTTTTAAATAAAATTAGCTTAATCCTGATAGACCCTCCAGATATACAGGGAGAAATAGGAAGATATTAATTTTTCCCTTCAAGCAACTCATTCACGGTTTTAAAAGAATAGCCCTTGTCTTTCAAGCCTGCAATAATACCTTATAGCCCATTTCTCTGATTAATTTGTCCGTGTCCTCAATTTCGGTTTTTATATATGCCGCGATTTAAAAATCATCCGTTTGTGTGAGTATGCAGGGTTACCTATTTCCTGTCCTGCTGCAGATACTTCCATATTACATCAGTACAACCTATTATTCAACCGCACAGCCCGACACGCTGCGCATCAAAACCTTATTATGTAACCTCATAGGAATTTATGAATAATATAATATTGTCAAATCAATGTTCGGAAGGTAGTGCACTTAATGTCAAACTATCATTATAGGTTGTGGGATAATTATTGGAGAACTTACCGAATCAATGCGGAGACAGCAATTCAAATTGCAGTCCGGCAGGTTCCGGGTCAAGTTGTAAAAGTAGAACTGGACTATGAGCATGGATTATTGCTTTATGAAGTCTATATCCGCACAATCTATGGCTTATACGAAGTTCATGTTGATGCCGGAACGGGACAAATATTGAAAATTGAAAGTGAGGATGATTAGGGGTTGAACTTTGACAACAAAAAATACCAAACCCCGAAGGGCTTGGTATCACCTGGAGGCGCCATCCAGATTTGAACTGGAGATAAAGGTTTTGCAGACCTCTGCCTTACCACTTGGCTATGGCGCCAGATTATTCAACCAGCCTACCTGCAAGATAAGCTGGTTGTTTTTGGAGCGGGTTACGAGATTTGAACTCGCGACTTTCACCTTGGCAAGGTGACACTCTACCGCTGAGTTAAACCCGCATATTGAAATCAAATGCCGCAAATTAAAACAGCGGCACGGGATTCTGCTCAAACTGTCACACTGTTCCGCTCGAATCCTCGTGTAATAATATAGCATGGGAAGCCGATAAATGCAAGACTTTTTAGCGAAATATTTTTAGAAGTTTTTGTTATTGTGTGCAACAGAACTGTTCTCACTGCCTGCAGTGCATCATTCCACAATCTCACCCACGTTGACAGGCACGACCATTTGCCTTAATACTTTCAGGCATATTTTTGCCAGAACGGATTGCTTAAGCCTTTTGTATAAAGTTATATCGCTGTTCGGAAGGCTGAAAGGTCTAATCAGTGTACTTTGCCCGGAGGATTCCTCTATACCCGCAAATTTTACTTCCACCTCGTCGCCTGGCTGCGCTCCCATGATATCCACATGGGATGTAAAGGGCAAGCTTGCGGATATGCTTTTTATCGTCCCCAGAATGGCATTTTGCTTTGCATCCCTGTACCACATCAATGCCCTGCCTTCGTAGACCTTATAATCAATGCTGCTGAACAGGTCGCCCTGAATCAGTACCTTATTCTTGGATACACGGAATTTCAAATCCTTTACACTCATATGTACCTGTTTTAATTCCACGCACGGATACCTTTGCGGGAATTCAACCTCAAATTCAACCAGCGTGTGGCAGCAATTTTCTCCTATGAGCCTTGAAACAATGCTTTGCTTCACGATTTGCTTCTTATCGGTATTTTCAAGCCGTCTGTTCCTGTTATAGGGGCTCTGGGATATTCTCTTCAAATAATTACGATATTCAACTTCCTCATCCATGCCTGCAATCTCCTGAATAGCATAACTGGGCTTACTACCATAATATAAATTATCCGGAATTTTGTGAAAAAGCGTACACTTGCATTTGGGTAAAAAAGGGCTATCCGGTGATTAGCCAACAGTGACCGGATAGCCCATATGAAGTACTACTTCCGATTATGACCAGAGTAACCTGATTTCTCTATCTTTTATCTATCTGCATGAACAGCTGTTGTTGCCCGTATTTGCGCCTGCGTTTGCACTCCCGTTTGTGCTGCCGTTGTTGCCGTTTCCGGTCTCTCCTGCCAAAACCGGCAGTACATCGTCTCCAAGATTGCCGAGAGGGACAAGAACATTTCTGACCACGGATATATTCACCAATACGACAACACTTAATCTGACTCTCTTATATGCCGTTTTTGAACAGCCTATAGTGCACGGGTCCTCCAGCGAATCCAATTCGCATTCGTTTTCCACACCTGCAAAGTTGACAATAAAGTCATCCCCTGCTCTTGCGCCCGGAACATCGATAAAATCACTGAAAGGAAGCTCAAATCCGATCTGCCTGACGGTTCCAAAAGAAGCTTCCGGGTCATTGCCCTGATGCCTGTAGCTGTAATTCCCTTCAAAGGTTTTATAAATTACATTGGCTTCAAGTACTCCGTTAACCACAGCTTTATTCCTACAAATAAAAACGTTCAGATCCCTTACCCTTTTTATTACCTGTACGATCTCAATCGCAGGGTAATCCTGTGGAAAAGGAACACTGCCTTCTACCAATATTTGTTTACTGTTTCTGCTGATAACTACAGGGACTTGTGCTTGTAAACCGCCTACTGCGCCGCCATTTGAACAATTGTTTCCCATGAGACTAACCTCCTCGCCAGCGTTTGCATTATTCTCCGAATTTAAATTTGCTGTGTTGTTTCCTATTTTGCTCATCAACTTCACTCCTTTCGCTGCTTCACTTCCTATTACATAATATACATAATTATCTTTTTTTGATACATTATGTTAACAATTATTTTTCGAATAATTTCGCATATGGAAATAAGTATGGCGAAATAGAAAAGCCCTTCATTCTTCGGAGAAATTCTCCCCAGATCAACAAGGGTAAAAAACACTTGAATTTAAATTGTCACGGCCAGCCTGGTAAAGCGTTCAGCACTGGAAGGAGTCACAGAAAAATTGCATAAAAAAAGCGTAATTCCATTGATTGTTAAAATCATTTGAAATCCGCTTCTGCCAACATACTGGTGCCCAGAGCCGGAATCGAACCAGCGACACGAGGATTTTCAGTCCTCTGCTCTACCGACTGAGCTATCTGGGCAAATTGGCGACCCGGAAGGGGCTCGAACCCTCGACCTCTAGCGTGACAGGCTAGCGTTCTAACCAACTGAACTACCGGGCCAAATTGTCTTCAACAGTCACAAACCGCTTTAATATATTAATCCATCCATCCACATATGTCAAGTGGAATTTGGTGGGCACTGTAGGGCTCGAACCTACGACCCCCTGCTTGTAAGGCAGGTGCTCTCCCAGCTGAGCTAAGCGCCCACAGCGTGCTTCCGTCGAGTGACAATGACTAGTATACAAAAATAATATATCAAAGTCAATATCTATTTTCAGGTATTTTTAAAAATATTAAAATATACCTTGATTATGCTGGTAAATCCTCATGCATTCATCCGTTTACTGCCGCCTTATGTTCAACTGTCCATTGCTGCACAGGTACGCAAATTATAGGTGTTAACTGAGCTCCAGGTATTCCCTCAGCTGGCCTTCGGTGAAATGGTACTTGGTGTTGCAGAAGTGACACTGAAGCTCCGCATCGTGCTGGTCCTCGATGAGCTCTTTTATTTCTTTTCTCCCCAGGCTGAGCAGCGCTCTTTCCATTCTTTCCCTGGAGCAATTGCACTTATACCTGCAGCCTGTCTCATCGACAAACTTCAAGCCCTTTTCTCCGAGAACCATTTCCAGAATGTCCTCCGGCCTGTTACCCTCCGCCAGCAGCCTGGTTACGGAAGGTAAGGAATTGACCTTGTTCTCCAGGAAATCCACCACATTCTCCTCTGCACCGGGCATAAGCTGGATAATGTATCCTCCGGCGTTTGCTATGCTCTCATCCGGATTTACGAGAACTCCAAGGGAAACAACGGAAGGCACCTGCTCCGAATATGCATAGTAATAGGCCAGATCCTCTCCTATTTCCCCTGAAACCAGGTTCACATAGCCTATATAAGGCTCCTTCAGCCCCATGTCCTTTATTACATTCATATATCCGTCTTTACCCACTGCCGCCCCCACATCAAACTTACCCGCCAGATTCAACGGAAGGTCAACCTGAGGGTTGTATACATAGCCCCTCACATTTGCAAAGGTGTCGGCAGCCACAATGATCCCCCCCAGAGGACCTCCGCCTTTGATTTGTATTGTCAGCGTATCTTTCGGGCCTTTGAGCATGATGGACATCATGGCAGCAGCCGTCATTGTCCTTCCCAGAGCCGCAGACGCCAGCGGTGACAGGTTGTGCACCCGCCTTGCCTCCGCCACCATTTCCGTAGAAACGCAGGCAAATGCCCTTATGGTGCCTTCGGCAGCCGTGGCTCTTACGATATAATCTTCCATGGTTATTTCCTTCCTATAAATATTGAAAACCCCGGTATAGTATTATACCGGGGTAGTAGCTGGCTACATCAATTTATGTTAAATAAAACTTTAATTACATAGCCTTCACACTTTAAGTCGTGGTTACGCCTTTGCAACATTTGCTGCCTGAGGGCCTTTAGCACCTTCTACAACATCAAATACAACCTCAGCGCCTTCTTCAAGTGTCTTAAAACCATCCATAGTTATTGCTGAAAAATGAACAAATACATCATTTCCGCCTTCCCTTTCGATAAAGCCGAAACCCTTTTCAGCATTAAACCATTTTACTCTTCCTCTTTCCATTCTTTCATTCCTCCTGAAATAATTACTTTAACCTGGTCAGAATTTTCCTGACACGACAGTACATAAAGTGTAACACATTTTAAGAGTTATTGTCAATCAAGAAAATTACAAATCCCTTGCAGCAAGCCCAATAAGCGCTATTTTGCTGGATTATCATGGTTACGGTTTCCATAAATATCTTTGTAAGTTTATTATTCCGTTTTCATCAAATATTATTCCCTCTTGCTCAAGCAAATTTTTTTGAATTTCTGCACCCCCAAATGCAGGCCCTCCACTTAACTGCCCCAGCCTGTTTACCACTCTGTGGCAGGGCACCTGGCCTCCGTGGGGATTTGAATGCAGCGCCCAGCCCACCAGCTTGGCTTTCCTTGGCTGTCCCAGCATCCGGGCAATCTGCCCGTAGGTGGCAACCTTTCCTTCGGGTATCTGTCTGACTATCGTGTAAACTTCCTCAAAAAACGCCATTTGACTTTCTCTCCACCATTAAACTATAAAATTATTATGTAATTGAACCGGGCTTCCTGCAGGTGTAAAAAACTCTTTGGCTGTTTGCGCACGGAGCTTTGAAGCTTAACTCATCGCAAACTTCGAGCAGCCTTAAGTCCGATGTGCCAAGCATTTCTTTTATTTCTTCCTGAGCATAGGCCCTTTCATAGTGTGTCTCATCCTGCCTTATATACCTGTCGCCGTCTTTTATGAAGAAAGTAAGGTCAAACTCGCACACCTTCCTCTTCCCATCATAGTTGTTTTTCCAGATATAGGTGACGTCATCGCTCACATCGTAAAAAACATTCTCCCCAAAAACCTTTTCAAACTTGTAGCGGGTGTTTATGTCAAAAACAAACAGCCCTCCGGGATCAAGATAATTGTTGACGAGCTTTAAAAGCCTTTTAAGGCTGTTTTTAGCCGTGATGTAGTTTATACTGTCCATAAGGCAGACAATGGCGCCTACCGTGCCATATAACTCGAAATCCGTCATGTCCTGGTTCAGATACAGGATATCCAGGCCTTTTTCAACCGTCTTCGTTTTTGCACAGGACAACATCTCGGGGGAAAGGTCCACGCCGATCATGTCATATCCCCTTGCCGCCATCTCAATGCAAAAACTCCCGGTACCGCATCCCAGGTCCAGGACCAGTCCGGGCCTCACCCCATGCCTCCGGAATATTTCCTCGACGTAATCGGCCCAGCCCTTATAATCCACATCATACATAAGCGCATCATATATATCCGCAAAATTTTTGTACATCCGGCCTCCTTGTGGGGAACTCCACCCACCAATTCAAAAGGGGACATTTCCCTCCTCAAAAAAACATGCTTGCACTGCAGCGGGAATGTCCCCTTACATTATACAAAAAAAAAGCCTGCAAGTTCAAGCTTGCTGGCTTTTTTCAAGTGCGGCCGTTTTCTTTCTTTTTGTCATAAGTCCGCCAATCCTGCCCGTTTCCTTGGCCGACAGGCTCTTCCAACCGAATTTCATAACCCGTTCCATCAGTCCAAGCTCAGTTGCCACCTGGATTTTGAGTTTATTATCAAGATCCGTCAATTGATCCCACCTCCAATAAAGGTAGTTTATGGAGAATAGGGATTTTTATACACATTTATTTGCCGGTTTATTGCGCCGAATTTATTACCTCCATGGCCTTTTTCAACTGGCCGTCTTCCGCTTTGGGCACCTGTGAAACAGGCTTCCCGTCAAATTTTTCATCCAGCTTTACTTCAACATCCGGAGCAATCCCGATTCCCTGGATGCATACTCCCGAAGGAGTAAAATATCTTGCGATGGTCACCTTGATTCCCGATCCGTCGTCCAGCAGCTTGACCGTCTGAACCAGACCCTTTCCAAAGGTCCTGGTACCTACCAGAGTACCTTTATGAAGGTCTTTAACGGCTCCCGAAAGAATTTCCGACGCACTTGCGCTGTTTCCATTGATGAGAATGGATATGGGAAGCTTCAATTCATTTTTGTCGGACCTTTCTTCATTCCTTCTTTTTGCCCTGTCCTCCGTATACACAATCAGGCCTTCGGGCAGCAGCCGGTCGGCAATCTGCACCACCTGTGAATAATCTCCTCCCGGATTGTCCCTCAAGTCGATGACCAGGCCTTTTATTTTCTTCTCCAGCAGCTTGTTGAGATGGGCCTCAAAGTCACTGGCTATTTCACTGTCAAACATAACGATCTTTATATATCCGATATTGCCGGTCAGAACCTCACTGCTTATATTGGTAATCTTTATCTTCTTCCTCACCAGATCAAAGTCTATATATTTACCCTCGGAAGGCCTGTAGACAGTGACCTTGACATTGGTTCCCTCTTTGCCCTTGATCATGCTTATGACCATGTTTTCATCCCTGATGGAGGTCACATCCGTATCGTCCACCTTCATGATTTTATCGCCCTGGGTGATGCCCGCCTTCTTGGCCGGTGAGTCCTCAAAGGCCTCGATGATATTAAGAATTCCGTTGTTATCGGCATTTATGGATACTCCGATTCCCACATAGCTGCCTTCCGACTTTTCCATGAACATTTTCATCTGGTCCTTGGAAAAGTAATTGGTATAAGGATCTTTAAGAGAATCCGCCATGCCTGCCACCGCTCCTTCAAGCAGCGCATTTTCGTCTACGTCCTGGTAGTATTCATTCTCCAGGATGTTTCTTACCTTATTGAATTTCTTTATATTTTCAAAGCTGACTTTCCCAGGTTCGAAGGATATCTGGTAATTCGGCTTGAAATAGCCCGTACCCAGAAAGATAAAGGCTGCTGCTGAAAATGATAGGATAGAGGTTATTACAACTAAAATGATGATTCCGAAAAGTAAGCTTCTATTTTTGAACAATGTCGATCCACTCCTTCTATGTTTATATGCGTTAATATATCATGAACTCTTTTGAGTCCATGATATATTTGCGCAAGTGCATTTCGGCGCAAACCAAAAATCTTGCACAGGCGTAAATTCTATAATAACCGCGTCAATCATTTCGGCGGTTATTATATCATGGATTTGGAGAAATTCATGGTATAATTGCCCATGTGCGTTTCGGCGTAAGCCGAAAATCTCGCACGGGCATAAATTCTATAATAACCGCGTCAATCATTTCAGCGGTTATTATATCATATGCTTCTGCGGACAGTAATAAACCCGGATTTTCCCGGGTCGATTACGTAGATATAATATTATCTTTCTTCCCTATGGGCTTACATAATCCAGAGGATTTACGGGAACACCGCCTTTGCGCACCTCAAAATGCAGATGGGGACCTGTCGCAAGGCCTGTATGTCCTACTTTCGCTATGATATCACCTGCGGCAACCGTTTTTCCGACTCCAACCAGCAGCCTGCTGCAGTGGCCGTACAGAGTAGTGATACCTCCGCCGTGGTCCACAATTACCGTATTGCCGTATCCGTTCTGCCAGCCTGCCAGGATAACCGTCCCTTTGTTGGCAGCAAGGATGTTTGTACCTTCCCCGGCGTTTATGTCGATTCCCGTATGGGTCTTATACTTCTTTAATATGGGATGGAGCCTGTTTCCGAAATAAGAGGAAATGCTTCTGGAGCTTGTAGAAGGCCAGAGCATGCTCCCTCCCGCATATTTCGTATTCTTTTTCTGAAGATTCCTTATCTGGCTTTCCAGTTCATTGGACTGCTTGACAAGGGCGTCTTCCTGGGCTTCCAGCTCATCAAGCCTCTTTTTGACTTTCTTAAGCTCATCCTCCACATCAGCTCTGGAAACCTTTAAATTCTCCAATGCCTGCTGCTTTTCGCCGGCCTTCTTCTGGACCTCGGCCTTCTGGTTCTCTTTTTCTTCTTTTTTATACTCTACGTCCTTCTTTGCCAGTTCAGCCAGCTCAACGATTTCCTTATCCTTTTTCGAAATCATGGAGATAAGTTCCATGCGTTCGAAGAAATCACTGATGCTCTTGGACTGGATCAGCGTTTCCATATATGTACTGTCGGTATTCTCATACATTACCCGCAACCTGGTCTTCAACAAGTCCTGCTGCTTCTGGTAGGTCTCTTCCGCATCCTGGATGCTGTCGTCGATGGTTTTTATTTCATCGCTCAACTGCTTGATTTCGCCCATCACCTTGTCAAATTCTTTCTTCTGCTGGGCTTGCGTGTTTATAATGTTCTTCTGTTCGGCTTCGATGGCTTTCTTCTTTTTTTCCTCTTCTTTTTTCGATTTGCTCAGATTATTCAATTTGCTGTCAACCGTGCTTTTTTGGCTTTTCTTGTCCGTCAGCTGGTCTGCTGATGCCGGCAATGCCGTAACAAGGATAAAAACAACCAATATGCAATATGAAACCAATCTGTTCACCAGTCAAACCCCTCCCTGTACAAAGTGAATGGTGTAAGAATAAAAATTTGCCGTCCTAAACATGCAGGTATTTTCTTAATGAAATCACACTGCCGATGGCTCCCACGCTTGCCCCTATAAAACCATAGAGCGACAACATCTGCGCACCGATTTCGTCCATTTTTACAAATTTAATAAATGTTATGTTGCTGTATAGAAGATCTGCATTGATTTTATCGCCAAAAGCTCCGTAGCCTATGCTCACGAGGACAAAGGCAGCCAGAGCACCGACAAATCCTATTATAACACCTTCTACTACAAAAGGCCAGCGTATAAACCAATCTGTCGCCCCGATATATTTCATAATATTTATTTCTTTTCTCCTGGCAAAAACCGTCAGCTTGATTGTATTGGATATGATAAACATCGAAACCACCAGGAGTATGCCTATGAGAATAATACTTATGATCCGGACCCAGTAGGTCAGCTTTGAAATTGTTTCAATGACCTCCTGGGGATAAACGATTTTTCGAAGACCGCTGACAGCACCCAGTTCTTCGGAGACCGACTTGCTTTCTTTGGGGTCCTTAAGCTTTATATTGAAGGAAACGGGCAAAAAGCTGGCATCCATTCCCTCAAGAATGCTGGCATTGTCTTCAAGCATTTGCTTTACCTTCTCAAAAGCTTCCTGCTTTGTGATTTTGGTATACTGCTGTATTTTCCCGTTGTTTTTTATCGCCTCTTCAACCTGGGAAACCTGACTGTCGTCCAGCTCATAATCGCAAAAGGCCCTTAATTCAGGCTGTTCTTCAAGTCCTTTGATGTTTTGTCCAAGATTTATGGTAATCAGCAGAAATATTCCGAAGATCACCAGCGAAGCCGCGACGATGCTGATGGAGGCAAGTGACATCAGCTTGTTTCTGTAGGCGTTGAGCATTCCTTCCTTAATTATGTAGCTGGTGGTCCTTATCTTCATCTCCGTATAATCCTTTCTCCTGATCTCTTACAATAACACCCTTATCAATAGCGATTACTCTTTTTTTCAAGGCGTCAACAATGCTTTTCTCATGGGTTGCAACAATCACGGTGGTTCCCCTTTGATTGATTTCGGTGAGAAGCTTCATGATCTCCCATGAAGTTTCAGGGTCCAGGTTCCCGGTAGGCTCGTCTGCGATGAGCAGGCAGGGATTGTTTACAATGGCTCTTGCCAGCGCCACCCTCTGCTGTTCTCCTCCGGAAAGCTGCGTGGGGTATACATTGGCCTTTCTGCTCAGGCCGACTAAAGCAAGCGCCATGGGCACCTGCCTCCTGATTTCCTTGGGTAGGGCCTCGGTGATTTGCATTGCAAAAGCTACGTTCTCATAGACAGTTTTGTTCGGCAGCAGCCTGAAATCCTGGAATACCGTTCCCAGGCTTCTCCTCAGATAGGGCACCTGTTTTCTCGGCATGTTGGAAACATTGTATCCATTGACCTTTACGCCACCATCCGAGGGCTCTTCCTCTTTCATTATCATTTTCATCAACGTAGACTTGCCCGACCCGCTGGGCCCTACAATAAATACAAATTCACCCTTGGCTATTTTGAGATTTATATTCTTTAGAGCTAAAGTGCCATTGGGATATTTTTTAGTTACATTTATAAATTCAACCACGATAACACTCCCATAATCAACCTGTTGCACAGAATAAATAATATTTCTACAAAAATCTGCAAAATCCTTTTTTAAAGCTTATCTTTCTTCTCAAGATATCTCTTTACCAGCATGGACATTTTAAAAATGATTGCGTCGTCAAAGCTCCGAAGATCCAGACCGGTTATTTTCTGTATCTTGTCCAGCCGGTAGACCAGCGTATTTCTGTGAACAAAAAGCTGCCTTGAGGTCTCACTGATATTGAGGTTGTTTTCGAAAAACTTTTGAATGGTGAGCATCGTCTCCGAATCGGTAAAGTCAAAGGAGTCATCCTTGAAATATTCCCCGAGAAAAAGCCTGCAATTGCTTTCAGGCAGTTGGAATATCAGCCTTCCCATGCCCAGGTTGTTATAGCTGTAAATATAGGCGTCATCCATGAAAAGGCTGCCGATCAGCAGGCTTGTTTCCGCTTCTTTATAAGACCTGCCGATATCCAGCAGGTTGTCCACGATGGTCCCGATTCCCACGTAGGCTTTTACCATCAATTCACTGATTAAGGTATCGGCGATTCCCCTGGCCGTTTTCTCCACTTCTTTTTGATCCGTATTGGGTTTAAGCTCTTTTACCAGTACCGTCCGTTCCCTGTCGGCAATAATGATGAAATCCTTGGCCCTGTTTGGAAAGAGGCCCTGGATGATCTCATTGACATACACATCTTTCACTTCACTGGTCTTAATGATAAAAACAACCCGGGGAACGCTGTTGACGATATGGAGGTCTTTTGCCCTGGAGGATATTTCGGTGGGCTGCAGTTTATCGGCCATAATACTCTTTATAAATACCGACTTGTCATACTTTTCGTCATAATTGGTTTTCATCGACTCAATGGTTATCGCCATCAATGAAAGGTATTTCGCACTGTCGCTGTTTCCGGCAGGCATATACAGGACAAATTCCGGCTTATTCCTGATAAAAACCTTCTGGAGTGCCGTCCCGTCCAGAACCGCCGATTGGACATCCGAGCCCAGGAAGCTGCCAACCTGTGGGTTAACCTGGCCTGTTTTTTCATCATTGGTGCAGGCAAGAATAACGCCCAGATCATCGGTTATGCCAAATTCTATTCCGGTTGTACTCTTTACTTGTGCCACATAAGTCTGCAGCAGTCTTACAAACAAAAGCCCTCTCCCCTTTATCCCGGTTTATTTTGGAACAGTCAAACATGTCTCATCATTAATTTAACATAAAAAAATAAAAAGAGAAAGAATTAAGTTTCTTTCTCTTTTCATTATAATAAAACTTTTATTTTTAGTTTATAATGGTTCTCTCGGTGTCCTTGTCGAACAAATGAATCTTGTTGGCGTCAAAGACTACCTTTATAATGTCGCCGTTCTTGGCCTTGGTTCTGGGGTTGACCCTTGCGGTAAAGTTCACTTCATCAATTACCATATAGAGGTAAGTTTCCGAACCCAGGTTTTCAACAAGCTCTATTTTCGCTTCTACGGTACTGTCAGGAAGTGATTCGAGGAAGACCGCTTCGTCATGAATTCCTTCAGGCCTTAAGCCCATGACAACTTCCTTGCCGATATAGTCGGTGCCTTCGAGCTTCTTGGCCTTTCCTTCGGGCAGCTTGATGTCATCCTTGCCAAAGAGAAGGTGAATTTCATCTCCGCGCTTTTCAACCTTGGCATTGATGAAGTTCATCTGAGGACTTCCTATGAAGCCTGCAACGAAAAGATTGCAAGGTCTGTCATAAAGTGAAATAGGAGTGTCTACCTGCTGGATGTACCCATCCTTCATAACAACGATTCTTGTACCCATGGTCATGGCTTCCGTCTGGTCATGAGTAACGTAGATAAAGGTAGTCTGGAGGCTCTGGTGGAGCTTTCCGATTTCGGTTCTCATCTGGACCCTTAATTTTGCATCCAGGTTTGAAAGAGGCTCGTCGAACAAGAACACTTTGGGTTCACGGACGATGGCACGACCAAGGGCAACCCTCTGTCTCTGACCGCCGGAAAGAGCCTTCGGCTTTCTGTCCAGCAAATGCTCTATATCAAGAATCTTTGCGGCTTCATGCACTTTCCTCTTTATTTCATCCTTCGGAGTCTTTCTGAGCTTCAAGCCAAACGCCATGTTGTCAAACACGGTCATATGGGGATACAAGGCGTAGTTCTGGAAAACCATGGCAATATCCCTGTCCTTGGGAGCTACATCATTCACAAGCTTGTCACCGATGTAGAGCTGGCCTTCCGATATTTCTTCAAGTCCTGCAACCATTCTGAGCGTTGTCGTCTTACCACAGCCTGAGGGACCTACCAATATGATAAATTCCTTATCTTCAATATCCAAATTGAAGTCATTAACAGCAGTAACTCCGCCCGGGTACTTTTTGTAAATATTTTTCAGTTTAACACTAGCCATATCCAATACCTCCTAAAAAAATCGGAAAGTTCATTTCATTTACATTATAAATATAACATCTTTAGACAACTCCAAACTACTATACTTTTTTACAAAATAATTTTCCGTATTTAGTTACTTTGCATAATGCAAATTTAAAAAATTATTGCATTTTTATGCATCAGAATGTATAATTATAAATTATCAATTCAGGTGTGTTGCACTCACCCAGGTCCGGGAGGTTTCGGAAAATGAAGCATAAAGTTTTTGTCGACGGTCAGGAGGGAACAACAGGTCTTCAAATAAATGAAAGACTTGAAACCCGTGACGACATAGAAATCATAAAAATCAGCCCTGAAAAGAGGAAGGATGCGGATGAACGGCGCAGACTGCTCAATGAGGCGGACATCGTTTTTCTCTGCCTTCCTGACGCCGCTGCCATCGAAGCGGTCTCAATGATTGAGAACAATAATACAAAGGTCATTGACGCAAGCACCGCCCACAGGACGCATCCGGATTGGGCCTACGGCCTGCCGGAATTGAGCGCCGGCCACCGGGAAGCTGTCAGGGCCTCTTCCAGGGTGTCCGTTCCCGGGTGCTATGCGACGGGCTTCAATATTGCTCTTTATCCCCTGGTGAAGGAAGGAATTGTTCCTCCCGAATATCCCGTTTCCTGCCATGCCGTTTCAGGCTACAGCGGAGGAGGAAAGAAACTCATCGGGCTTTATGAGAATCCGGGAGAGGAGATAAACATTCACAGCCCCCAGTTTTATGCACTGGGCTTAACCCACAAACACCTCCCTGAGATGCAGAAGGTGAGCGGCCTTAAGCATGCCCCTATCTTCTCGCCCATTCTGGGCAACATCTATAAGGGCATGACGGTAGCCATACCGCTGGCGTCCCGGATGCTTTCCGGAAAAACCGGCGCCGGGGAGCTGCAGGCATTTTTATCCGATTACTATAAGGATGAGCCTTTTGTGAAGGTCATGCCTTTGGGGTGTGAAAAGGACTTCTACAACGGGTATCTGGGCGCCACAGGCTGCAACGATAGGAATGCAGTAGAGCTGTATGTCTTCGGCCACAGTGACCAGGTGATGCTGGTCTCCAGGCTTGACAACCTGGGCAAAGGCTCCTCCGGGGCAGCCGTCCAGAACATGAACCTCCTGCTGGGCCTGGGCGAAGGAACCGGCCTGGAATAGAGCTTATGCCCGCAGGTTGAAACGGGAATCAGAAATAGAATCAGTATTTTAAGAAAGAAGGTCGATTATGCAGGCGATAATCAAAAAGGCTGAAATATTAATCGAGGCACTGCCGTATATACAGAAACTATACGGGAAAACAGTGGTAATAAAATATGGCGGAAACGCCATGATCAACGATGAGCTGAAGAATTTTGTGATGGAAGACATCACCCTGCTCAAATACATAGGCATGAACCCCGTTGTGGTCCACGGAGGCGGTCCGGATATAAACAGGGCCCTGGATAAATTCGATATCAAGAGTGAGTTTGTAAACGGCCTGAGGGTCACTGACGCCTCCACCATCGAAATTGCGCAAATGGTTCTCGTAGGCAAAACAAACAAGGAAATTGTTTCCATGCTTAACCAAAAGGGCGGCAAAGCCATCGGACTGTGCGGCATCGACGGCAACCTCATCGAGTGTGAGCAGTATAAGACTGTTGTGGACGGCCAGGAGATAGACCTGGGTTATGTGGGGAAAATAAACAAAATAAATTCCAAGCTGATTGAGCTTCTGGCCAAAGATGAATATATCCCCGTCATTGCTCCCATCGGCGTGGGAGCGGATGGCAAGAGTTACAACATCAATGCCGATACGGTGGCGGGTGAAATCGCTGCGGCGCTGAAGGCGGAAAAGCTCATGCTCCTCACCGATGTGGAAGGAGTAAAAATGTCGAAGGACAGCAAGGACATCTCCCCCGCCCTCACAGCCAGTGAAATTCACGAACTGATCGAGAAAAAAATCATCAACGGCGGTATGATTCCCAAAGTTCTCGGCTGCGTGGACGCCCTGGAAAAAGGTGTTGGAAGAACCCACATCCTCGACGGCAGAATCCCCCACTGCATCCTGCTGGAGATATTCACCTACAAGGGGATCGGCACCATGATCATGAAGGAGAAAGTCCTCTACCACAGCAACGAAAAGCTTTAGAGGGGCTTAAAATTTAACTGTTCCCAAACGTACCCGAGCCTGGTTTCCGCCAGGCTTTTTTCTTTTAGGAAAAATTAATATTTTGAAGGATTTTCTGGAATTATGCAGAATAATATATGAGGTAAGAAAATTTTTCTACAACCGAAAAAATTCTTTTGAATACAGGCATTATAACATAAATACGGCATCATCAGGGGGGCTTGTCCATTGAATCCGGAGTCTGCGTCTTCTTTCCTCAAACCGGGCACCATCGTCAATACCAGAGTAGGTTCCAACAGCATCTGGTACCGCAATATTGTATACTCCTGCCAGGGTGCAGAGGTTTGTCTTGGCCTTACGGACAGTTATCTTGAAAATATTATCATGCCCGGTATGAAATTTTCCATCAAACTGACCGGTGAATATTTTGAATACATCTTCGAAGGCTCTGTGACCGGGATAAAAAGCTATCATCCGGCCCGGATCTTCATACAGGTGGGCAGAGCCCAGGAAGTTATCAATACCAGGGCTTTCCCCCGGTTTGACGCTTATCTTTCCTCAAGCCTGCGCCCCCTGTGGGACAGTACCTCCCACTTCTGTATCACTACCAACATAAGCCTTGGCGGCATTGCATTCGTGACAAAATGTTCCTATGAATGCGGCGATGAGCTGGAAGTATATATTTTTCTTCCCGGAGGTAAGCTGATCAACTGCAACGGAAAGATTATACGCAAATCCGTCCGGGGCGAGCTGGTTGATTACAACATGCAGTTCATCGAAATGGATGAAGAAAACAGCAACATCCTGTCCGATTACATCGAATACCTGGATGAAAGCCTGACAAAGCTCAAAGCCCGCTATATCAATGATATTCAGCCTTTGCTCTGAACCCCATGGCTAAGACGATAAAATGCACGGATGGTAAAAGCTGCCGCTCAAGGGAACGGCAGCTTTCTGTTTCGACGGGTCAATCTCTGGCATCGATAAAGCTTTTCAAGCTTTTGGCTTGCGGTAATAGGTATTCTCCAGAGGATACCTGTATCGAAAAACTCCATCTTTTTTATAGTACGCATTTTGACATGCGGGAGCACCCATAACGCACACAATCTCTCCGACGCCCTTGGCGCCAAAGGCTATATCCGGATTGTTTTTCCCGATCAAATGAACCTGGACGGGAGGCATTTGCGGTGCTTTGAAGAGACCCAGGGTACCAAGCTTTACCTGGGGGATGCCATTTTTTAACGGGAAGTCCTCCGTCAGCCCATACCCAAGCCCCATGGCCACCCCGCCTTCTACCTGGCCTGCCGCAGAAAGAGGGTTGATTGCCCTGCCCACGTCATGGGCCGCGATCACTTTTACCACCTTTCCCTCTTTATCGAGAATAAAAAGCTGTGTTGCATATCCATAGGCCACGTGACTTACCGGATTGGGTTTTGGAGAACCGATGGGATCGGATTTGAACTCAAATTCTCCAATATACTCCTTCCCCTCCAGCTCTTCCAGCGAAATTCCCTTATCCAGGTCCTCTTTTAACTTCAAGGAGGATTGACGGGCCGCTTCTCCCGCAAATACCGTCTGGCGGGATGCGGTCGTCGTGCCGGAGTCAGGCGTATATTTTGTATCGGGATGCTCCACAACCACCTGGTCCGGCAGCAGGCCTGCCGTTTCACAGACCATTTGAAGCAAAACCGTCTGGATGCCCTGCCCGATCGCCCCTGCGGAAGACCTGGCATGCACCTTGCCGTCCATTACTTTCAAATTGCACCGTCCGATATCGCGGACACCCACGCCGAGACCCGCATTTTTCATTGCCGAAGCAATTCCCACATAATAATCCAGATCTGCCTCGTACTTGTAAAAGTCTTCTTTTACCGCTTCCAGTGTTTCCGCCATCGCCGTTCCCTCATCCGCAAGCTGTCCGTTGGGCAGTGACTGTCCCGGCCGGATCGCATTGCGGTAGCGCATTTCCCACCCGGAAAGGCCGGCTTTTTCCGCCAGCTCATTGATGAGGCATTCCACAACCGCACAGGACTGTGTTACGCCAAAGCCGCGGAACGCGCCGGCAGGAGGGTTGTTTGTATAGTAGGCGTTTCCTTCCACATCGATGTCTTGATAGTTGTACGGGCCTCCGATATGGGTACAGGCCCTTTGCAGTACCGGTCCTCCAAGGGAGGCATAGGCGCCCGTATCGGAAGTGAGCCTGGCTTTCATCCCCTGCAGGATGCCATTCTCATCGCAGCCGATTTTGCAATACACCTCCATGGCATGGCGTTTGGGATGATAGTTAATGCTTTCCTGGCGGCTGAAGGAAACTTTTACCGGACGCTTGGTCAGATATGCACAAAGGGCCGCCTGATGCTGAACGCTCATGTCTTCCTTACCGCCGAAGCCTCCCCCAACGACTGCGCTTTGAATTCTCACTTTTTCTAGAGGAAGTCCGAGATAGGCACTGATTTCATGGTATTCGTCATAAATACCCTGCCCTCCCGTGATCACCCAGACACCATCTCCGTCGGGCATGGCCACTGCCGTCTCCGGCTCCATAAAAGCATGTTCCGTCGGCGGAAGATGGAATGTGCCTTCGGCTACAAATTTTGATTTCTCGAGTGCGGCTTCCGCGTCTCCCCGTTTCACTTCCTCATGATCAAACAAGTTGTTTTCAGGAACCCGGAACTTCCCAAAGTGCCAGAACCCTTCGCCGTGAATCTGGTGGGCTCCCGGAAGCGCAGCCTCCTGCGGTGAACAAACAGGCTTCAATTCTTCATATTCCACTTCCACCGCTTTTACCGCGGCAATGGCCTGTTCTCTGGTTTCGGCAACAACCATTGCCAGGGTGTCGCCACAGCACTTTGTTTCCTCTCCCACATCAATCATTCCCGGCCAGTCCTGGGCCAGGTGGCCGATATACCGCTTCCCCGGGATATCCTTTGCGGTATAGACTGCGACGACTCCCGGCATTGCCAGGGCCTTGCTTGTATCGATGGACAGGATTTTCGCGCGGGCAAACCTGCTGAACACATTTTTCCCGTAAAGCATTCCGTCAAAATAAAAATCATCTGCATACATGGCGGTCCCAAGGGTTTTGGGAACAGCATCCACACGGGAGGTCTTCTCTCCCACCTTTCCCGTCTGTTCGGATTGGGGGACCTCCAGATTTTCTCTCAATATTTTTGCCGCCAAAAGAATTCCATCTTCAATTTTGGTATATCCCGTACACCTGCATATATTGGTACGGATGGATTGTTTTACGTCTTCCCGCGTTGGGCTGGGATTCTGGTCGATCAAGCATTTCCCGCTCACCACCATTCCCGGAATGCAAAATCCGCACTGCACCGCACCGCTTGCCGCAAAAGCATAGGCAAACACTTCTCTTTCCCTCTCTGTAAATCCCTCGATGGTCAAAACCCTTTTGCCTTCCAATTTGGAAAGCTTTTGGATACAGGCACGCGCCGCCCTGCCGTCCACAATGACGGTACAGGTTCCGCAGGCACCTTCCCTGCAGCCGTTCTTTACAGAGGTTATTTTCAGCTCATCCCGAAGAAAATCCATTAACACCATATCCGTGTCGCATTGATGCTCTTTTCCGTTTACATGTACCAGAAACATTTTAACTCTCTCCTCCTCTTAAATAGTACAGGATCGCCTCTAAAACCCCGCCGCCGATGGCACGGGCTTTATCTGATATAGAATAGCAGTATTCGATTTTGCACCGGGGGTCCACATCCCCGATTTTCAGATTTTTCCCTACCGTCAATCCATCCATGATCAACCCCCGCAATACGCCGTCAAGGTTTGAAATTACAGGTACATCTCCCACATAAGCGACAACTTCTCCGCACTTTACTGCCGTGCAAATTTCCCTGACATTCCTGACAACACCGTTCACCGGGGCCCGAAGGACACGTTGATTGCCAAAACCTCCGATTACTCCGGGAATCCCTGTATTGGGTTCGGCAGTACCCTTATAAAAAACTCTTCCGAGGTTATGCCCTCTGTTTGTTTCAACGACTGCATGTACATCTTCTCCGGCGCAAAATCCGGGTCCCAGACCGATGACCACCGGCGCCATGTTTATCGATGTCCCCAGATTTCTTTTGGCCAGGATGGCATCCACCACAATGTGGGGCTTTAATTCCGATACGGATGCAGCAAGCGGGTCTACCAAAACGGGAACCCTATTGAAATTGATGCAGTTCCACGCCTCCTCCACATTATTCACCTTCACGGCAGCAACACCTTCGACCTCCGCTGTCCCGCAATATACGGCCGTTGCAAAGGCAACCGTCCTCCGGATAACGGTAGGGTTGGGTATTTCAAGAATGACTACCTTAAAACCGCTTTGCATCAACCGGTGCACAACCCCGGTCGCAAGGTCACCGCCTCCCCGTACAGCCACAAGATATTTTTTTATCTCCATCCCAAAACTAGTTCCTTTCACCGTGCCCGGCAGTATAAAACTCTTCTTCCGTATCAATATCCATCCCTATTTGAGGGTTCTCAACCGAAACTTCGCAAACCTCGCTCGCGTTTTCACGGATAATTTCTCGGCCGCCCACATCACCCTCTAATTTGTTTAACTGGTCAATCCACTTGCTTGAAAAAACCACCGGATTCCCACGCCTTCCCCCATAAACGGGAACAACGATGGAACCCCTTTTCTGATAAAAGGCGTCCAAAAGCTTTTTTACCGTATCTTCATCAATAAAAGGCTGGTCCCCGACAAAAAACATGATTCCGTCAGTTGCACCGGCTTCCAGTGCCAGCCTGACGGACGTGCTCAAGCCCTGCTCAGCCCGCGGATTATGAACGAACGTAAACCCGGAAGCTTTGCCGCCGTTCCCAAAAACGGCTTTTAAAACTTCCTGGTCGGAATATACAAAAACCTTCCGTTCAAAATCCATCGCAGCCACCAGGTCTGCCACATGTTTTGCCATGGGCTTGCCGTTTATCTTCATCAGCAGCTTTTTTCCGGCAAATCTTTTGGATAAGCCCGCTGCTAAAATTACTGCCGTCATAAAAGCTTCACCTCTTCCAAGGGACTTAAAATATTACTTCCGGTTTTGTGCGGGCCCTGCGTGGAATCCAGGCTGGGTATAGCACAATGATAGCGGAAGTTATATTTCAACTGTCCCCAAGGGACTTAATCGTACTTTAATGGGCTCCTTTTCCTGCACTGCCCCAATTAAGACCCCATGAATATTATCACACGTTTCCAATGCTTTACCGCCGATTCTTTTTGCAATTTCTTCCGAGGCCCCATCCATCACCTTATTGATCAGAAACACTTTTTTTGCCCCTTCCGGGCAATTTTTAAACAACCCCTCCGGCGAAGATACCAGGCGGAGAATGGCATTGTCTTCAACAATTCCGCCACAGGGAACACCTGTCAAGGCAGCAAACAGTTCAGGCCGGTGTACAAAGGCAGGGTCAACCGTCTTTCCAAAGCAGTCGATTCCGATAACGCCAACCATCACGGTTGTGGCGGAGGGCACCACCGGTTCATAACCGGCAGGAGCCTTAATGGGCAGTCCCCTTGAACCGTCGGCTTCCACAAGGATGACATCATATTTTTTCCCATCAAACAACTGGTCCGCCCGCTCTTTTGAAATCCCTTTCAATTTCCCTTCACCGGTGACATGGTCTCCAAGGATGTCAATGTTTGGATTTTCAATACCCTCCGGATTGTACATGGCAGTGGTGGTTGTAATCAGTACTTTTCTTCCTGCTCCCGCCAGTTCATTGGCAAGCGCAAAAATGGAAGAGGTCTTGCCGCCACCTCCAACAAAAGAAATCATGCCTCCTGTAACTTCATTGTCCAATCCAAGTGCAGTTGCAATCTTCATTTTCCCATCCTAAATTGTAATCACTTTTGCCGCCTGCATGAGCAGGGTGCAAATTTCGTCCATATTGCTGATTCTTCCGGCTTTTATACTGTTTTTCAAATTGTAGAATTCAACGCATGTCCCACAGGCGAGAATATCAACACCCGACACTTCAAGCCCGTCCATGGCGTCAAGCACTTCCGAACCTTCTGCAATCAGCTTTACGGCAGAATTATACAAAATAATTGACTCCGGTTTTTTCTCCTGGGACCAGAGCTTTCTCAAAAAAGCCCCCATCAGCTTTTTCCCCAGTTCGTCATTTCCTTTTCCCAAAAACTCATTATTAATTAGAATTACATCCGCCATCGAATTTATGCTCCTTTAAGAGGGATTTAAATAAATGTTATATAATTATCCTCTTCTGTTTTCGGAAGAACTTCCCCGATAATCCGATTTCTCAGAACCTTCCTTTTTGCCAGCTCTTCAACCAGCGCCTCCGCTTTGTCTTTGGAAACCGAAATCAAAAGTCCGCCGGAGGTTTGCGGATCAAAAACCAGCGCCTTTTCCGTTTCCGAAGCCTCTCCTTCAAACGCAACCCACTTTCCATAGTGCTTCCGGTTTGCATGCCCTCCCCCCGGAATGCAGTCCCTTTCAATCAATTCCAAAACACCTTTCATTACAGGAATTTCCGACCGGCGGATTCTGAAGTTCACCCGGCTTGCCGACGCCATTTCATACATATGTCCTGCGAGACCGAAGCCGGTTACATCGGTACAGGCATTGACACCGATTTTCTGCATCGCTTCGGAAGCCGCCCTGTTCAGGGTACTCATCGAAGCAACGGCTTCCTCCGTCCCCGGTTCGTCGATGATTTTATTTTTAAAAGCCGTGCTTATCGCACCCGTGCCGATTGCTTTCGTTAAAACAAGTACATCGCCGGGTTTTGCACCCGCATTTGTTAAAACCCGGTCGGGATGGACAAACCCCGTCACGGAAACACCATACTTGATTTCATTGTCTGTAACCGTATGGCCTCCAAGCAAGATTGCGCCTGCTTCCGTGATTTTATCCAATCCGCCCTGTAAAATCTGCGCATAGATTTCCGGGTCGAGACCCGTTGAAAAGCAGCAGATATTCAGTGCCGTCAAAGGGGTTCCTCCCATGGCATATACGTCGCTCAAGGCATTTGTTGCCGCAATGACGCCAAAGGTATAGGGGTCATCCACAATGGGTGTAAAAAAATCCACCGTTTGGATCAGTGCATAATCCGGTGCAATTTTGTATACCCCCGCATCGTCACAGGTTCCAAAACCGACAATTAAGTTGGGGTCATCCTTTCTTTCCTGCACATTCATATGTGCCATGATCTTCGCCAGGTTACCCGGTCCGAACTTGGCTGCACATCCTGCCTTTGTGGAAATTTCGGTCAACCGGACCCTGTTGCTTTCATCCTTCATTCAAATTCCTCCTGATCTCCCGCCAAACCTTTTCCGGTGTGGCCGGTATTGATAGCTCCGCCGGATATCTGCCGGTGGAGCAAAGAGCATTGACAATCGCAAAAAATACAGACTCCCCATAGATGAAGGGCGGTTCTCCGATGGCCTTGGAACGTTTGATTCCGGGCTGGTTGACACTCCCCTCCAAAAGCTCCACAATAAAATCTTCCGGCAAATCCCCGTAGGTTGGAATTTTATATGTCGTCGGAGAATTGCTGAGGAGCTTTCCCTTCCCATCATAGACAAGCTCTTCCGTCGTAGCCCAGCCCAGTCCCTGGGCAAAGGCCCCCTGGATTTGCCCGATGTCAACCACAGGATTGAGGCTGCGGCCGCAGTCATGGAGAATATGGGCAAAATCCAGCTTGGTACGGCCGGTCAGCAAATCCACGGTAACTTCACTGACGGCGGCTCCAAAAACATAATACAGGAAGGGATTTCCCTGCCCCTTTTCCCTGTCGAAATGGATTCCGGGACTTGCATAAAAGCCGTGGGCCGAAAGGTCGACCCTCTGGAAGTAGGCCTTTTTAATTAAATCATTAAAGGAAATTAAGGGTGTATTATAATCAACTCCCGATTCACCGGCCGGATAGACATATCCGTCTTCAAAATGAACCTCGGTTTGCGGGTAAAGGGTCTTTGCAAATTCCTTCAGTCGCTTCATGATTTGCAATACCGCGTTTTCAACCGCATGCCCGTTCAGGTCACAGCCTGAGGAAGCGGCTGTCGGCGAGGTGTTTGCCACTCTTTTGGTATTGTTGGTTTCAATGCGGACGGCTTTCAGAGGCACGCCGAAATTGGTAGCCGCGATCTGCGCAATTTTGGTGTTTACCTCCTGTCCCATTTCGATGGCTCCATGTGTAACGGAAATAGAGCCGTCGAAATAAACATGCACCAGCGCGCTTCCTTGATTTAAGTGGGCCGCCGTAAAGGAAATCCCGAATTTGACGGGTGTCATCCCCAGGCCCTTTTTGTAGTATCTGTTCCGGGCATTAAAGTCTGCAATGCGCTTTCTGCGCTCATCCCATTGGCTGTCCTTCCTGAGCTTTTCAAAGATTGCGGCAATATGCCCGCCGTTCAGGATTTTTTCCCCGTAGGGGGCCGTATCCCCTTCCCGGTAGATGTTTTTCATCCGCACATCGTAGGGGTCCAGGTGGAGCCTATTGGCAATCCGCTCGATGACATTTTCGATGGCAAAGATTCCCTGGGGCCCGCCGAACCCCCGGAATGCCGTGGCGGGATGCAGATTGGTTTTGCAGGGTCTGCCGATGATCCGGATATTTTCAATGTTATAGGTGTTATCCGCATGCAGCATCGCCCTTTCCAGCACCGAGGTGCTCACATCCGCAACCGCTCCGCAATTGGAATTGAGTTCGATTTGATAGGCTAAAATCCGCCCCTCATTGTCAAAAGCAACTTTGTAGTCGCTTTCAAAGGCATGCCTTTTTCCCGTGTATTGCATGTCTTCTTCCCGGTCCAGCCGTATCTCGGCAGGGCGGCCGGTATGGTGGGCAACCAAAGCCGCAATGCAGGCCCACGCTGTCGCCTGGGCTTCTTTCCCCCCAAAGCCTCCGCCAAGCCTTTTGACATCCACCGTAATCTCATGCTGACGCTTGCCCAGAACATTGGCAACCATCCTCTGAATTTCATTGGGATTCTGTGAAGAAGAAAACACCGTAATCGCTCCGTTGTCTTCAGGAACAGCCAGGGCACATTGTGTTTCAAGATAGAAGTGTTCCTGTCCCTCATTGCGGATTACACCCTCCAGCAAATTGGGACAACTGGAGAATAGGGCGTCCACATTTCCGCGCTCTATTTTTCTCACAGGCCCCACAAATTGATTTTTTTCCAGTGCCTGCCGGACGGTCAGTACCGGTGCATGTTCTTCGATCTGCAGTTGGATTTTTTTCAAGGCGGCTTCTGCAATTTCAGGGCTTTCCGCCGCGACAGCCGCAACGGGCTCTCCCACAAAATGGACATGCCCCTCGGCAAGACAGGTTTCATCGCTTATAATCGCCCCGATTTGATTCTCGCCGGGGATGTCCTCCGCCGTCAGAATGGTACAAACCCCCGGAACAGCCTTCGCTTCTTCGATATCCAGCCTGGTTATTTTTCCGTTTGCGGCCGGGCTTGGCAGAACCTTTACAAACAAAAGGTTGCGGGGTTTGGGCATGTCATCCACAAATTGCGAACGGCCGGTGACGTGTTCACGGCCGGACAGGTGCAGGGGTGAAGTCCCCACCTTTCCCGATTCATTCTTTATATTTTCACTCACTTGTTTATTCATGGCACAACCTCACTGAAAGCATCCTTGAATACCACATAATGCTTCATCAAAAGATTTTTTAACAGCGCTTTTCTATACTCGGCACTCCCCCGCACATCGCTGATGGGAGTGGCTTCCGTTTCGATTACGTTTGAAGCTTCAACAAATATTTCCTCATTGACTAACTTCCCGGTTAAATATTGCGAGGTTTCAGGCATGTACAAGGTTGTAGCACCTACCCCGCCGCAAGCCACGTGAGCTTCCCGGACAATTCCGTCTTCCACCTTTAACGCAATGGCGGAGTTTACCGCGGAGATATCCACTTCTCTTCTCTTACTAAACTTCTCAAAATGAATAAAGTTATACCTGTCCAGTGGAATGGAAATTGATTTTATCCATTCACCGGGCCGGTTTTCCGTATTTTTATAGCCGTGAAAGAATTTCCGGATGGGGATGGTTCTGGTTCCATCCACGCTTTCCAGCATAATTTCCGCCCCCACGGCCATCAACACGGGAACGGTGTCGGCCACAGGCGAAGCATTGACGATATTGCCTGTCACCGTGGCCGAAGACCTCACCTGCTCGGAACACATTTGTGAAACTGTTTTTGAAAGCTCCGGAAAAACATTTTTCGTAGCGTCTATAATTCTTGAAAGCGAAACTCCGCCTCCAAGGACCAGCTTTTCTCCATCCCTGATAATTTCCTGCATTTTTTCAATCCTGCTCAAATCAATCAACAGCTTAAAATGTTGATGGCGTTTTTTAATCCCCACAACCACGTCACTTCCGCCATTCATAAACCGGATGCCGCCTCCCGCACCAGCTTCCGGATTATTTTTCAAAAACTCTTTCAAATTTTCCTCAGAAATGGGAGAATAAAAAGCACGCTCCCCGTCATCGACGAAAATATCTTCATGGAAATATCGAAGCTGCTTTGTTTCAACCTCTGAGAGGTACCTGGGCCGCATTTCCGTTGAAACAATTTTTAAATCGGCGATAAATTCGGGTACTTTTTTGATGGAGGCATAGCCCGTACATCTGCATAAATTCCCTTCCAGATACCGCCGGAAATCTTCTCTCCCGGGCTGGTCTATTTCAAGATATACTGCCAGCAGGGACAGGCTGACACCGGGAGTACAAAAACCGCATTGTGTCGCATGGGCATCAAGGATTGCCTGCTGAATGGGATGTAAATCCTCTTTGTCCGCCATGCCTTCAATGGTAATTAAATGTTTACCCTCAAGTTTTGCTGCCAGATACAAACATCCGGCAACGGATTTGTAATGAACCTTTCCGTCAACAACTTCACCGATGACCACGGTACAGGCACCGCAGTCCCCTTCCCCGCAGCCTTCCTTAATACCGTTCAGTTCAAAAGCATTGCGAAGCATTTCCAGAACTGTTGTTTCGGGCTTGACCTGGATCTCTCTCGCCTTTCCGTTTAAAAAGAAATTTATCATTTTTTTCATTGTCTTTTAACCCCTTCTACCACTTGTGCTTCTTGTCCTGACTCGCCATCAACTTGTTATATGTTATCTATTCCCTGCTGAAGTTTTATGAACCAGCTTTCGCACAAAGTCCCCCAACATCTATAAAATCAACGATTCGGAGGTTCTCGAATATATCCATTGTATCACAGAAGCCGAAGAGGGAAAATAGGTTTTCACTGGAGGCAGCCACTGCTGTTTAAAATACCCATCCGCTATTGCATTTTTATACATTTTTATGTATAATTATGAATAATCATTCGATGGAGGTGCTGCTCTATATGGAATTAAGTACAATTATTGATTATGATAAAAAATATTATATGAATACCTTCGGTGACAGGGTGCCGGTTTGTTTCCAATATGGGAAAGGAATAAACCTCTGGGATACGGAGGGCAAAAAATATTTCGATTTCTTTGCCGGCGTGGCCGTCAGCGCACTGGGGCATTCCCATCCCGGGCTTGTCGCCGCCATAAAGGAGCAGGCGGAAAAGCTGATCCACTGCTCAAACCATTATTATATAGAAGCCCAGGCAAAGCTTGCAAAGGTACTGGTGGAGAACTCCTGCGCCGACCGGGTTTTCTTCGCAAACAGCGGGGCGGAAGCAAATGAAGGCGCCATCAAGCTGGCAAGAAAGTTTTTTAAGAAAAAGGGGTTGAATGAGAAATATGAAATTATCTCGCTGACCAACTCCTTTCACGGCAGAACCCTGACAACTGTTGCGGCCACCGGCCAGAAAAAGTACCAGGAGCCCTTTACTCCTCTCACCCCCGGCTTTAAGCACGTACCGATCAATGACCTGGATATTTTAAGGAAAGAAATCAGTGACGCCACCTGCGCCATCCTGCTTGAACCCATCCAGGGGGAGGGCGGCGTATACCCCCTGTCTCCCGAATATATGAAAGGCGTAAAAAAGCTGTGCGAAGAAAATGGGCTGCTGTTGATTTTCGACGAGATTCAGACGGGCATCGGAAGGACGGGAAAACTCTTTGCCTATGAAAACTATGAAGTAGAGCCCGATATCTTCACCCTTGCCAAAGGGCTGGGAGGCGGCGTGCCCATCGGTGCCTTCTGTGCGAAGGAATTTGTGGCCCAGGCCTTTACTCCCGGCGACCACGGCTCAACCTTCGGAGGAAATCCCCTGGCCTGTGCGGCGGGACTGGCGGTCATGGATGCGGTCATTTCGGAGAAGCTGGTTGAAAATGCGGCTGCTACAGGCACTTACTTCTTTGAAGAACTGAAAAAACTGTCCTTAAAGTTTTCCTCTATAAAGGAAGTAAGAGGAATGGGCCTCATGCTGGGAATCGAGTTCAACATTGACTCTGCAAAGGAAATTAAGGACCGCTGCCTTGAAAAAGGCTATGTCGTCAGCAATGTGGGCAGCCGGGTGTTAAGAGTGCTGCCTCCCCTCATCGTGACAGGAGAGGACGTGGACGGATTCATCAAGGCTTTTGAAAAAGTGCTTGAGGAAATAGGAGGTTGATGGGCATGAAATCAGTTCTTGTCCTGGAAGACGGGACGTATTTTGCGGGAGAGGCCTTTGGCCATCCCGGCGAAACCACCGGCGAAGTGGTTTTTAACACCTGTATGGCAGGCTACCAGGAGATCACGACCGATCCGTCCTATAACGGCCAGCTTGTAACCATGACCTACCCCCTGATAGGAAATTACGGCTTTAACCAGTATGACAACGAGTCTTTCAAGCCCCATATCCAGGGCTTTATTGTAAAAGAACTGTGCGATTTCCCCAGCAACTGGAGGAACAGCATCGGCCCCGACGAATATTTCAGAAAAAACAATATCGTGGGCATAAAGAATATCGATACAAGGGCTCTGACCCAGCATGTGCGGCAATTCGGCTGCATGTACGGAATCATCTCCACCGAAAGCGGCAATGTGGATATCCTGCTGGATAAGCTCAAGGCCAGGAAGAGCGAAAAAAGAAACCTGGTCATGGAAGTCACCACAAGGACCACCCTGCATAAGCCGGGAAAGGGCAAAAAGGTGGTTGTTCTCGATTTTGGCGTAAAATACAATATTTTGAGGTCTCTGGAGTACAGGGAATGCGATGTGCACGTCCTCCCCGCCTTCTCTACGGCGGAAGAAGTGCTGAGCTACAACCCCGACGGAATATTGCTTTCAAATGGACCCGGCGACCCGGCGGACCTGCCTTCCATCAAGAGCACTATACAAAAGCTCCTGGGCAGGAAGCCCATTCTGGGGATATGCCTGGGGCACCAGCTCCTGGGGCTTGCCCTCGGCGGAAACACCTACAAGCTTAAGTTCGGACACCATGGCGGCAACCATCCCGTCAAGGATCTGACCACCGGCAGGTGCTACATCACCTCCCAGAACCACAATTACGCTCTGGAAAAGGATTTTTGCAAGGACGTGGATATAACCCATTACAATGTAAATGATGGAACGGTGGAAGGCTTCAAGCATAAGCACCTGCCCGTCATAAGCGTCCAGTACCACCCGGAAGCTTCACCAGGTCCCCAGGACAGTGCATATATATTTGACGACTTTGTTAAACTCATGGAGGGATAGCTTTTATGCCAAAAAGAGAAGATATAAAAAAAGTGCTGGTGATCGGCTCCGGCCCTATCATCATCGGCCAGGCGGCGGAGTTTGACTACTCCGGCTCCCAGGCCTGCAAATCCCTGAAGGAAGAGGGCATCGAGGTAGTTCTGGTGAACAGCAATCCCGCCACCATCATGACCGACGGTGACACAGCGGATAAAATATATATCGAACCCATTACCCTGGACTTTGTCAAACAGATTATCCAAAAGGAAAAGCCCGATGGAATTCTTGCCTCCCTGGGGGGACAGACAGGCCTTAATATGGCTGTGGAGCTGGCCTCTGACGGAATCCTGGATGAAATGGGCATCGAGCTCCTGGGTACTTCCCTTCAATCCATCAAAAAAGCGGAAGACCGTGAGCTCTTTAAAAAAACCATGCAGGAAATCGGTGAAAAGGTACCCCACAGCACCATCGTCACCAACCTTGAGGATGGGATCCGGTTTGCGGAGCAAATAGGCTTTCCCATCATCATCCGTCCCGCCTATACCCTGGGCGGTACCGGCGGCGGCATTGCAAACACCATAGAGGAGTTTACCTATATCTGCGGCAAGGGCCTGAAGCTCAGCATGATCAGCCAGGTCCTCCTGGAACAGAGCGTTGCAGGCTGGAAGGAAATCGAATATGAGGTCATGAGGGATGGGGCGGACAATTGCATCATTATCTGCAACATGGAGAACTTCGACCCTGTGGGCGTACATACCGGCGACAGCATTGTGGTGGCCCCCAGCCAGACCCTGTCGGACGTGGAATACCAGATGCTGAGGAGCGCCTCCATAAAAATCATCCGGGCCCTGGACATCAAGGGCGGCTGCAATATACAGTATGCTTTAAATCCTGCCAGCTATGAATACGTGATCATCGAGGTCAATCCCAGGGTGAGCCGTTCCAGCGCATTGGCATCCAAAGCCACCGGCTATCCCATTGCGCGGGTGACCGCCAAAATTGCCATCGGTCTTCACCTGGATGAAATAAAAAATTCCGTTACGCAGAATACCTACGCCTGCTTTGAGCCTTCCCTGGACTATGTGGTCACCAAATTCCCCCGGTGGCCCTTTGACAAGTTCTCAACGGCGGACAGGAGCCTGGGTACGCAGATGAAAGCCACCGGCGAGGTTATGGCCATCGGGAGGACCTTTGAGGAGTCTTTGCTGAAGGCCATCGACTCCCTGGATGTAAAATTCAATTACCAGTTGGGCTTAAGCCTCTTTGAAAATAAGACCAAAGAAGAGCTCATTGAATTTATAAAGCACCCCAACGACCAGATTATCTTCGCCATATGCAAGGCGCTTCAAAAGGGGGTAACTTCGGGAGAAATCGTGAAAATTACCAGGATCGACGAATTCTTCATCCGCAAACTGAAAAAGATTGTAACGCTGGCGGAGGAAATCAAAAATTCCGGAATTGCCTGGCTGGATTATGACCTCTACTCAAGGGCAAAAAGGATCGGCTTCGGCGATTCCTATATCGCCAACCTTACCAATGTACCCCTGGATACAATCCTTGACCTGAGGCACAAGTATCCCATCAATCCCGTTTATAAGATCGTAGATACCTGCGCCGGGGAGTTTGAGGCCGTCACTCCTTACTACTATTCGACCTATGAGGGAAAAGACGATGTGGCGGTATCGGACAACCGAAAGGTTCTGGTGATCGGCTCAGGTCCTATCCGTATAGGCCAGGGCATCGAATTCGACTACTGCAGCGTCCATTCGGTAAGAACCCTCAAGGACCTGGGTGTGGAGTCCATCATCATAAACAATAACCCCGAAACCGTAAGCACGGACTTTGACACCTCCGACAAGCTTTATTTCGAACCTTTGACAAAGGAATGCGTCCTGGACGTGATCGAAAAAGAAAAGCCCCTGGGAGTGATTGTCCAGTTCGGGGGGCAGACCGCCATCAACCTGGCTTCAACCCTTCACAAAGAGGGGGTAAAGATCCTGGGTTCCTCCGTGGAAAGCATTGATGTAGCCGAAGACAGGGACAAATTCCTGAAGCTGCTGGAAGAACTGGACATACCCATTCCTCCCGGAAGTACTGCTTTTTCTGTAAAGCAGGCCAATGCCATTGCAAACAGAATCGGCTATCCGGTGCTTGTAAGACCTTCCTATGTGCTTGGCGGCAGAGCCATGGAAATCGTGTACAATGATACGGAACTGGCGGAATATATGGCTCTGGCGGTAGATATCTCAACGGAACATCCGGTGCTTATCGACAAATACATTGTCGGCAAGGAAGTAGAGGTAGACGGGATTTGCGACGGGGAAGAAGTGCTGATTCCGGGAATCATGGAGCACGTTGAACGTGCCGGGGTACACTCGGGTGACAGCATCGCCGTATATCCTCCCTTAACCCTGACCCAGGCGGTAAAAGACACCATTGTCAGCTACACCGGCAAGCTGGCCAAAGCGTTAAAAGTCGTAGGACTTTTCAACATACAGTTTGTGCTGGACCAGAATGACAAGGTCTATGTGATTGAGGTCAATCCCCGGGCCAGCCGGACCATTCCCGTGATGAGCAAAATTACCGGAATACCCATGGTCAACGTCGCAACAAAGCTTATTATGGGGCGGAAGCTGAAGGATCTGGGATATGTGCCCGGCCTGGCAAAGGAATCGGAATTCTATGCGGTCAAGGCTCCCGTGTTCTCCTTCGCCAAGCTGACCACCGTGGATACCTTCCTTGGCCCGGAAATGAAATCCACAGGCGAGGTCATGGGGGTGGACAGAGATTACAAACATGCTCTTTACAAGGCGCTCCTGGCATCCGGCCTGCGGATTCCTTCCGGCGGAAATGTCCTCATTTCCGTAGCGGACAGGGATAAGGAAGAATGCAAAGCTGTGGCCGCGAGGCTCCGGGAACTGGGCTTCAAGCTCCTGGCCACCGACGGCACCTATACGTATCTGCTGGAAGAGGGTTTTGACGTCCATCCGGTTTCAAAAGACGGGGCAATGGATTTAATTAAAAAGGATGAGGTAAAACTTATTATCAATACCCCTGAAAAAGGCAAAATACCCGACCGGTTCGGATTCCTGCTGCGAAGGACTTCCATTGAATACAATGTGCCCTGCATCACTTCCCTGGACACGGTAAACGCCACTTTGCAGGTAATTAATCACTTTGTGGAAAACAACGCCATGGATATATATTCTCTGGATCAATACTCCATCCGGCGATAGCGGAAGTTATATTTTAACTGTCCCAAGAAATAAAGATTACAGGTCAAAACTAACAATTTATTTTATTTGGAGGTAAGCCATGAAACATTTATTAAGCATTAAAGATCTCACCGTGGAAGAATTGGAGAACATCCTGAACCTTTCGGAAAAATTGAAGAGGCAGACCAGGGAAGGTGTGCAGCACCACCTTCTCAAGGGAAAGACTCTTGGAATGATATTTACAAAATCCTCTACCCGGACCAGGGTTTCCTTCGAGGTGGGAATGTACCAGCTGGGCGGGTACTCCCTTTTCTTGAGCTCCAATGACATACAGCTGGGACGGGGTGAGAGCATCTATGATACGGCCCAGGTGCTTTCAAGGTATATCGACGGGATCATGATCAGGACCTTCAAGCAAAGCGATGTGGAAGAGCTGGCCAGGTACGGCAGCATTCCCGTCATCAACGGTTTGACGGACCTGATGCACCCCTGCCAGATCCTGGCGGACCTTTTCACGGTATATGAGCACAAGGGAACGCTTAAGGGCCTGAAGATGGCTTATGTGGGTGACGGTAACAATGTGGCCAACTCCCTGCTGCACGGCTGCGCGAAGGTGGGCATGGATATTGCGGTAGCCACTCCCGAGGGCTTCGAGTGCAATAAGGACATGGTGTCCGAGGCCCAGGAGGATGCCAGGGTGTCGGGCTCCCGGATCCTTCTCACCAATGACCCGGTGGAAGCCATCAAGAATGCGGATGTGGTCTATACCGACACCTGGGTAAGCATGGGCCAGGAGGGAGAAAAGGCAGAGAGGGTAAAAACCTTCATGCCCTATCAGGTCAACGGCCAGTTGTTCTCCCAGGCCAAAGACGACGCTATTTTCCTCCACTGCCTGCCCGCCTACAGGGGCTACGAGGTCACCGACGAAATCATCGACGGTCCCCAGTCGGTAGTGTTTGATGAGGCAGAGAACAGGATGCATGTGCAGAAGGCCGTCATGGCCATTCTCATGGGCTAGGCCCCGGCGCATAGAAACCTGGAGGTGGAGAAGCATTTTATGGATTATTCTTTTATCATCAGAAAGGCCGAAGTGGAAGATGCAGAGGCGATACAGGGCATCATGCAGGAGTCCTTTAAGAAGTATATGCAGGACACGGGTCTCCGCGGAACGATGGAAGCCCTTGAAGAATCGGTTGCCGACATAAAGAGGGATATCGAAACCAAAGAGGTTTTTATCGCCATCATCGACAATGTGCCGGTAGGCACCATCCGGCTCCAGTTGAATCCCGACAACACGGCCTATATCACCAGGTTTGGGGTGAGGCTTGATTATCACAACATCGGAATCGGGAAATCCCTGATCAACCTGGCGGACAAAGTCATGAAAGCCAGGCAGGTCAAAAAGGTCAGCCTTCATACGGCTTCCACCTACAGGGACCTGATACGCTTCTACTACGGAAGAGGCTTTTATATCGAATCCACCACCCGGGACAG
>JAFADI010000155.1 GCA_023424965.1 Bacillota bacterium | reverse complement strand
TTTATGTTTCTTTGGGTTATTTCCCGGCCCTGGTATACAATGGTGACAATGCATCCACGCTCCAGGGAGAGTCTCAGAACGTTATCCATAATAAAATCCCTCTACATGATATTATAGCATTGTTTTGCCGCAAAATCAAACATATGTTCTTTTTTTAATGAAGCATATTATTGCCAGGAGGCGAGTCCGTCAATAAGTGTGATTTCATTTCCTTCCCGGTCGGTACCGGACAGATTGCTCTTCCACAAAAATAAAAGCCGCCGTTTTACTGGCAGCTTTCGGGTTTTAATTCTCTACTGAGCTTTTTAATTGCTTTCTTCTCTATTCTTGACACATAGGATCTGGAGATGCCCAGCATTTTTGCGATCTCTCTCTGCGTTTTGCTGGTGCCGTTCAAAAGTCCGTACCGGAGTTCCAGGACCATCTTCTCCCGGTTCTTCAGCACCGCCTTCATTTTATTATACAGTCTCCTGACTTGCATTTTCAATTCGACTTCGTCAACTACGGATTCTGCCTCATTTCCGATTACATCAATGAGTGTGATTTCATTTCCTTCCCGATCGATACCGATAGGATCCTGCAACGACACTTCATTCTGCGTCTTTTTGGAAGACCTGATTTGCATCAGTATTTCGATACTAATGTCAAACCCCAGCCATTAAAAAACGTACACCTTTCAGCGCATTTAAATTTGCTTCTTCACTGCTTAGGTCAGCCGGCTTCTGCTGGTGTAACAAGTATGTAAAAGCTTACGGGATTTCTCTCCCAGGGGTTTTTTCAGATAATTGTCATAAAGCTCTTTTACTGCCGGATTCTCATGGGATTTACGTATTGGCATTCCCCGGTCAATCCTATACAAGGCATTCATACGCTTTTTGCGAACCTCGTTATTAATGCCGTATGGCTGGCCACCACCCCCGATACACCCTCCGGGACAGCACATCACCTCGATAAAAGAAAAATCATTCTCCCGGTTTTTAATCCTTTCGAGCATCTTCTTCGCATTTGCAAGACCATGTGCCACCGCCACTTTTGCTTCTGTCCCATCAAGATCGACAGTTACAGCCTTTATGCCCTCCATACCGCGCACTTCTTCAAACTCCAGCCTTTCAAGCTCTTTTCCCGTGACTGCTTTATATACTGTACGCAGTGCAGCCTCCATTACACCTCCTGTCGCACCGAAAATAGCGCCTGCACCCGTGGATATTCCCAGAGGCGAATCAAACTCTCCGTCAGGAAGCATATTGAATTCGATACCTTCATACCTCAGCATCCTTCCAAGCTCTCTGGTTGTCAAGACAGCATCTACATCGCGATAGCCACTGGAATTCATTTCAGGCCTTTGTGACTCATACTTTTTGGCAGTGCAAGGCATAATTGACACAACAAAGATATCTTCAGCAGGAATTCCGCTGATTTGAGGATAATAGGTTTTGGCTAGAGCGCCAAACATCTGCTGCGGAGACTTGCAGGTCGATACATGCGGCAGTAACTCCGGATAGTAGTTTTCAATATAGTTAATCCATCCTGGACTGCAGGATGTAAGCATTGGAAGTACTCCTCCGGTTTTTAACCTGTGCAGTAATTCATGCCCTTCTTCAATGATGGTAAGATCAGCAGAAAAGTCAGTATCAAATACCCGGTCAAACCCAATCATCCTGAGCGCGGATATCAGTTTTGAAGTGGAAATTTCACCTGCAGGCAAACCGAATTCTTCTGCTATCGAAACCCGGACAGAAGGTGCAACCTGCACCAAAACATGCTTTTTAGGATTTGAAATTGCTTCCCAGACAATCTCGGTATCATCTTTCTCATAAATTGCTCCCACCGGGCATGCCAAAGCGCATTGGCCACATAGGACACAGGCCACTTCCGAAAGCTTTTTGCCGTATTCAGGCGCTATGCACACCTCCGTGCTGCGGTTCAGCGTGTATAATATTCCAACTTCCTGAATGCCATGGCAGACTTCAGCACAACGTCCACATTTTATGCATTTGTTCGGATTCCTCACAAGCGCTGGAGTGGACATGTCAAGGGAAGCTGCCAGCTTCATTTTCTCTCCCTGCACATCCCTTACACAGAATTTCGCCGCTAATTTCCTTAATTCACAGTCGCCATTCCTTATGCAGGTCAGGCATTCCCGGGGATGGTTTGCAAGAATCAATTCCAGTATTGTCCTGACCGTTTCTCTAACCCGTGAAGAATTGGTGGTAATTTTCATGCCCTCTGCAACCGGTGTTGAACATGACGCCACCAGATTTTTTATTCCTTCGACTTCAACGACACATACCCGGCAATTTGCTCTTACCTTGTGATCCGGATGGTGACAAAGCGTGGGCAGAAATATCCCCTGTTGTTTTGCCGCCTCCAATATGGAAACACCCTTTTGTACCTCTGCTTCTTTTCCATTCAGGCATATATGTAACTTTTCCATTATCTTGATGCCTCCATCCGGTTTATAACACCGTTTTTATTGCAGTGTGCCAGGTATTCATCGCCGTAATACTCAAGTGAAGATCTTAAGCTGTTCCCTGCTGCCTGCCCCAGTCCGCAGAAGGAAGCCTCCTGTATCGCACGGGTATAACGTTCCAGCGTGTCAACATCTTTGAATCTTGATCTTCCGGATATTATTTTATCAACCAGATAATTTGCCTGCCTGAGGCCTTCCCTGCATGGGGTGCATTTTCCGCAGCTTTCATGAAGAAAAAACCGTATGCGGTTATGTACATTTGACAGGATCGACCGGGTGTCATCAAGCACGAAAATGGCTCCGGAGCCTATGGTAATCCCTGCTTTGGCACAGGCCCCATATTCCAAAGGAGTATCAAGCATTGCAGGTGGGACAAGAATTCCCGACGCACCTCCAATGTTGACTGCTTTGATCATTCTTTCAGGTTTTGGGCCACCTCCATGTTTATGGATTATCTCATTGAAGGACACGCCAAACGGAACTTCTACAAGTCCACGATGGGCCACATCTCCTGAGAGAGAGATTAATTTTGTACCATGACTGTCTTTTGTGCCTATTGAACGGTACCAGTCCGCACCCTTTTCAAAAATTTTAGGAAGGTTTGCCAGTGTCTCCACGTTGTTTATCAGTGTCGGTTTACCCCAGAGACCTTTTTGTGTCGGATAGGGTGGTTTTACACGAGGCCGCCCCTTTTTGCCTTCAATGGATGACAACAATGCAGTCTCCTCCCCGCACAAATAGCTTCCCGCCCCTGAAAACAGCTCCAGGTCAAGGCTAAAGCCGGTTCCCATTATTTGTTTTCCGAGGTATCCGGCTTTTATTGCTGCTTTTATGCTGCTAAGAAGAATATTTCGGGCTTCAGGGTATTCATGGCGGATATAGATATAACCTTTTGCAGCTCCTGACAGATAAGCGGCAATTGTAATGCCTTCAAGCAATTGGAATGGAATATGGGTCATGATGAAACGGTCCTTGAAGGTACCTGGTTCACCTTCATCCGCATTGCATAGGATAAATCTGTCGGTTTCGGAATTGTTTCGCACCATTTGTACTTTGAGTCCTGTTGGAAAAGCCGCGCCGCCTCTCCCACGCAGGCCCGAATTTTTTATTTCATCGACCATATGCTCCGGGTTTTCATGAAGAACCTTTTTCAAAGCCGCATAACCTCCCCTTTGCCTGTATAGCGGCAGGTCTACATACTCATCCGGTCTCATATTGAAAATCATTTTTTCATTTTGAATATTTTTCATTTTGGTACTCCTCATATAAATCACTTAATATCGAAGCAACCTCTTCTCCCGTTAAGTTCCCATAAACCGTATCGTCAACCTTTATTGCAGGAGACATGTAACATGCCCCCAGGCAATTGACGCTCTCAAGTGTGAAGAGGCCATCCTTTGTCGTCTGTCCCAGGCTTATCCCCAATTCATTTTCAATCGCTCTCAATACCTCAGCTTTTCCGGCATTCTCACACGGAGCATTTGTACATACCCTTATCAAATGGAGCCCCCTCGGCTTTAAAGAGATTTCACTGTAAAAAGATGCGGTTGAATATACTCTGCATCGCGATATTCCGTATTGTGAGGCTATCTCATTTACTACATCTGCACTTATATACCTGTTCGGGCAATCGTCCTGGGCGGCCAGAAGCGCTTGCAAAAGAGGAACCATGTTGCCAGGTGATTTTCGGCCATCGTTTGCTTTGGAATCAAATCCCATTTCATACCCTCCTTCGATTCCTTGATATTTTTTGGCAATTTATTGATTTGAAGTATAGTATCGTTTTTGTCCTAGGTCAATGAAAGTTAATCTTTCGTCCAGATAACACAAATTGATGTTTATATCATAAAAAGATCAAAATAATTTGCAAATTGTTTTAACAATGGACGTTATAAAATTATCAAAAAAAAGAAGCCTGATTTTATAAGCAATCGGCTTCTTTAAAAGAAGTGAATTTTAATTATTGTTTTTGCTTGTTTTCGCTAGCTTTTGCTTTTCATGCTTTAATTTGTAACCTAGAATCATCAAGCTGTCGATCATGTGGATGTTTTCCACACTCACGCCAGGCGGAACCTTCAGTTCTACCTGTGCATAATTCCATATACCCTTTATTCCAAGCCTGCACACCTGATTCACAACCTCAACGGCCTGGGCATCAGGAATTGTAATGATTGCAATGTCAACATCATTATTTTGTGTGAATTCAGCAAGTGAATCCATGTGTAAAATCCTGGTGCCCCTGATTTCCTTGCCGATGATTTGGGCATTGACATCAAATATGCCGATCACCTTGAACCCCTTTTTTTCAAAATCGGCATGCTTGACCAAAGCCTGTCCCAAACTGCCTGCCCCAATGACAATCACTTTCTTCGGCGTTTCAATTCCCAATATTTTTCCAATTTCACCCAATAAATGCTCAACCTCATACCCATATCCCTGCAAACCATTTGCGCCAAAACTAAAAAAATCCTGTCTGACCTGCGATGAAGTAGTTCCCATTCTTTTCGCAAGATCCTTTGAGGAAATCCTTGCAATACCCATATTGAACAGAGAAATCAGGTATCTGTAGTACCTTGGCAGACGCGATAAAACAGGTGTTGGAATCATTTTTTCATTTTGCACCTTTGCACCTCGAATCAAAACAAATCATATCTATTTTATCATTTGACAATCAGATTTTCAAATGATAATCTTGCATAACTCCGTTAAAAAACCGAAAATATTTTCTACCAGCATCTGAAGCTTGGGATAAAGGGCATGGGAGAATCGAAACACGAGAATATTACTCCCGGCTTATCATTGATTTCTGTTCAATTTCTATGATAAAATTCAGACCAGATATACTTTTGCGGAGGTGATTGTTATAAACCTTGAAATGTTGCAATATTTCCAGTATATAGCCAGGTACAGAAACATAACAAAAGCTGCCAAACACTTTTATATCAGCCAGTCAACACTGAGCCGCAATATCATCGCTCTGGAAAATGAACTTAGCGTAAAGCTTTTTGAGCGCAGCAACAAGCAGATGGAATTGACGGAAGCCGGCAAGGTGCTTTATGCGGAATGTGACCTTCTCATGAAACATATGGAAATCGTCATCGGCAACGTTCAATCCGCAGACAGAGGCAATTCCGGAATACTGAGAATTACCTCACCGGGCAAATTGTGTCAGGTTTTATCCGATGCCCTGACTTTTATGCAGGATAAGTACCCTTCAATAAAACTTATCGTTGAGAGTTATGATTTTAATGAAATTCCCTGCGCCGTCCAATATAGCATATATAACCTTGGATTCACTTATGATTTTGCCGCTTCTGGTTATGAAGACCTTGAGAGCATTACTGTCGGTACCGACTGTTTTTCACTGGCTGTACCATCAAAATTTTTCGAGAATCCAACGAAAAAAATGATTCCCGAAGTCGTAAAATCATTGCCTTTGATCTTGCCTTCATATATTGAGCCGCCTTTCCTGAAACTGATATTGCATGAGCTTCAGAATTTTGCCGGTGTCAAGAAAATCAATACAACCTACGTGAATACAACCGACTCTGTGATGCTTGAAGCTTCACTAGGCCTGGGCTATGGTATCGTTCCGGCATCTTTGACAAAATCCAAAAGCGGAAATGAGAATATATCCTACATCGATTTGGATGACTTTTCAGCAAAATGCTCAATTGTCATGCTGTATAAAAAATCAAACACCTCAGAATTGGTCAAAAGCTTTATCGATATTGTGTATAAACTAAGTACAGAAAAAATCAGCAGTAGTTGACTAAAAATTCAAGTCTTTAAATGGGCATGGAGCAGGGTTTTCTAAATAAATAAAAGGCGGAGAATTCGAAAATCCTCCGCATGCATCAAGTTATCGAATTTTACCTTTCCACGGAGGATCGATTTTTCCTTCCATATCCAGGTATTTAATCATTGACAGTAATTCCGAATGCAGTTCATTCGCACAGAACATACCAAACATTTCAGTTCCGAAGGCCATATCCAGGTCGTCCGCAATCCTCTTCTTCCAGTTTCTTCTGACAAGCTGTGAAGTAAGTCTTCTCGCAACTCTGTTCTGAGCCATTAACATGTCTGCGATTTCGTATGCACGATCCATCAGCTTTTCCCTTGGAACGATTTCAGATACCAAACCCAGTCTGACAAGGTCTTGCGCTGACATCTTATCACCGGTCATCAGGTACCAGGCTGCGAATCTTGGCTGCATTAATTCAAAGAAACAGCTGTGTATTCCGTCGCCAGGCACATTGTTTATTCCTGGTAACATATGGGGGTCAAGGACGGTGATATCGTCGGCAGCGATTGCCAGATCACACATGAGCGCCAGTTCGGTATGTCCGCCTGAACCGCTGAGTACCCCAAGGGTAGGGACCTCAACGTCTTGAATCATAGTAATTATCATGCGGCGTCCGTCAACAAACATGTGATTGTATCTGGTTTCACCCGGATTATCTCCTTCAGGAGCCCAGCTTGCAGCTTCGAAGTCGGTAACCCAGATATTGCCTGTGCCGGTGAAAATGATCATCTCAGTCTCACGGTCAGTTCCGAGCATTCTCCACATTTTACCGATTGCATCATGCAGTTCCATTGACCAGATCAACGGGCCACCTTTGCAGTGCATACGGACAGTTACAACACCGTCTTCACGTCTGTCCATAATAAAATGTTCTTTGAACATTTCCTTGATTTCTTCAAAAGCCGGCCATTTTACATAGTTTGCGTTTGTCTCTCTTACCTTTGACATTTTTTCTCCTCCACATCCTGATTTCAAGTCATTTTTTAGATAACAGCTTTCGGCTAATTACTCATAGTTAAAGTTTAAGCAATCAACGGTGGATTGTAAAATTCATAATATGCATAACAGGTTTTGCATTTATTGGCCCATTTCCTTGTTTAATTTGCTATAATGCTAAGCAATATACTATTTAGCAAAGGAAGCGGTGTTGATTATGACTGGAATGATACCGGATCATAAGGGTTTGTTATCCATAGAGAGCAAAAACATCTTTACCATACTGAAAAAGTGGTTGTACACAGAGCAGGATATTGTTTTTAGGGAAATTATTTCGAATGCTTCCGATGCCATCGAAAAGCTTTCTCATTTAACAGAAAAAGATAGAAGCATCCCTCCGGCAGAGGGCAAAATCACTGTAAAACTGGTCCCTGAGACAAACCGCCTGATTATAAGCGATAACGGAATTGGTATGAGCGAAGAAGAGGTGCACAAATACATAAACCAGATTGCTTTTTCAGGTGCAACCGAATTCATTGCTCAAAACAATCACGCCGGTAAGGACACCATCATCGGCCATTTCGGAGTAGGCTTTTACTCGGCTTTCATGCTGGCGGATCAGGTAGCCATCGAAACAAAGTCCTATAAAAGTGGCATGCCGGCCGTCCGCTGGGATTGTATGTCCGATATGTCCTATACCATGAAAGCATGCCATAAGGCCGATACAGGTACCGATGTCATTCTCTGCCTTGACGGGAAGAACCCCTATTTGAATAATCCGGGACTCATCTATGAAAGCATAAAGAAATACTTTGCTTTTTCAAAGACTGCAATATATTTTGAAGCACCCGGGTACAAGCAGGTATTGGTTAACAATCCTTCTCCTGTATGGAAGCAACCGGAGGCAACGATCCTGCCGCCGGACATGAATACGTTCTATAAGGAGTTTTTCAACGATGTATGCGATCCGTTGTTCTGGATTCAGTTTGAAAGCATAGATATCGGTGTGAGAGGCATTTTATTCTTCAGGAATACAAGAAATGGTACGGAAGAATTGGATGGAACCGTCAAGATTTATAGCAGAGGTGTTTATATCGGTGAAAACATCCGCGAAATGGTCCCCAAATTTGTCAGCCTCCAAAATGGTATCATTGAGTGTGACCATCTGCCCCTTGTCGTCTCCCGTTCAACCATACGCGAAGATAAGCAAAGCGATACTATGCTTGAGCTTATCTTCGAATGCCTGTCCCAGGAAGTCACCATCGCAATGAATACTATGTTCGAAAAACAGCGGAAGACCTATGAAACTCATTGGCCCCATTTGAATGCCTTCATTAAGTATGGCATATTAAATGACAAGATCTTTGCGTCAGTCATGACACGAAAAGTCATTTTTATGGACATTTATGGGAACTACCAGACAATCCAGGAGTACACCAGCCGTGTAGGCACCAGCCACCCGGATACGATCTACTACGCGTCTGATGAAATCGAACAGGCACACTACATTGAAATTTTCAAGAAGTGTAGCTTGAACGCATTGTTGTTTGACCATGTCATCGATCAACCCTTCATGCATAAATATGAAGTCCTTCACCCCAATCTGAAATTCCTTCGGATTGATTCCAATATTGAATCCCTCTTCAAAGGAATTCTGGACGAGGGCGATGGACCAGACGTCAGAATACTTACGGAAAAGTTCCGGAGAGCATTGGGTGAGAGGCTCGAAACAATAACTCTTAAGATAACCAACCTCGAACATGACAACATTTCTACGCTCATCATAAATGATGAAAAGTCCCGGAGAGTATCCGACATGCTGGAAATATACGGGCTCATCAATCCGAAGGATGTTGCTGCAAAAGGGAAGCAGGCAAAGCGGACGTTATTGATTAACATGAACAATGAAATTGTCCGGTTCCTCTTAAAATCGTCGGACCAGCCTGCGACTGACATTATCATCAATCAACTGTTCGACCTTTCCCTTTTGAGTCAGCAGTCACTTAACCCCGAAGATGTGGAGAGGTTTATTAACCGCAGCGAATCCATACTTGCCGCATCAATACGCAATGATTGAATTATACGATGTCCATTGCTGCGATGAAGCCTTCATAAACCGCTTGCTGTACACGGCGTGCCTGTACACAGTCTCCTGTGGGCACAAACCATGCCGTTGAGCCCCTGAGACCCTCAACAACCTTTGTTTTGGGCTTCATTCCCACTGCGTATACAACCGCATCAGCTTCAATGAACTTCTCATTTCCATTTCCGTCCACAAGCCTGACCCCTTTGCCGGTTATCTCCGTACACCTGGCTCCCACATCATAAGTGAGTACTTTATTCATTCTGGGAATAAGTGCACGCCGGTGGCTGTCGTTTGCCTCCAGTGCGACATCCTTAAGCATTTCCAGGATGTGAACCGTCTTTCCAAGTTCCGCAAGATGCAGTCCGGTTTCGCAACCGACCAAGCCTCCCCCGATCATGATGATCTTTTGTCCCAGTTTGTCAAGATCATTATAGACCTTCAGGGCGTGGCGAGCTTTTTCGATGCCGGGAATCCCTGGGATAACAGGCTCCGCTCCAACTGCACAGATGACAGCATCTGGATTCTTCAGTTTAATATAATCGGAAGTAACTTCCGTGTTCAACTCAATATTGACCTTCAGCCGGTTCAAACGCTTAACCAGCGAATCCTTATATTTTTTCAGGTCTTCCTTATGAATATCAATTTCTGTAAACCACAACAGCCCACCCAGCTTGTTTTCCTTTTCTGCAAGCGTAACCTTATGTCCGCGTTCCGCAGCCGTAATCGCAGCGTACATTCCACTTACACCGCCTCCAACCACCAGCACATTTTTTGAAGACAGCGGCCTTGGCACGCTTCTCAAGCGCAGTTCACGCCCTGACCACGGATTTACGGTACAGGAGAAAGTAACCACCTTGGGTCTTTCCTTATCATTGGGAGGCAGAGGATTGAAACAGCTGCAGCGCTGACATGGAGCAATTTCATCCTCACGTCCTGTAAGGGCCTTGTTCACCCATGCCGGATCCGCAAATTGCTGGCGTCCCATGGCCACAAAGTCACATTTCCCCTCTGCAATTACTTCTTCGGCAAGCGCCGGATCATTGAAGCCCCCGACAGCGACCACCGGAACCTTAACAGCAGCCTTAATTGCGGCTGCCAGATCGATATTGCAGCCATGCTTGTCAAACATCGAAGAAAATGCTTTCGTCTCCACATGAGAGTGGTAGATTCCAGCGGTGACATGGATCAGGTCGACTTTATCCTGAATTATTTTACAGAACTCAATCGTCTCTTCCAGATTCATACCGCCTGCAACGCGCTCATCTCCGGACACACGGTATTCAATAAGGAAGTCCTCCCCAACCTCTGCGCGTACTTTATCCAGGACCAGCATGGCAAAACGGGCACGGTTTTCCAGACTGCCGCCCCATTGATCCGTCCTTTTGTTCGACAGCGGGGAAGTAAACTGCGACAGAAGCCATCCATGCCCTCCGTGGAGCATCACCATGTCAAAGCCTGTTGCTTTAGCCGCTCCGCACGCATTTGCAAAATTGTCCGCAACGTGGTAAATCATTTTTTCATCCATGGTATCCACTACAACGCCATCGGGCCGGACGAAATGGGAAGGACCAATTGGGTTTTGGCCCTTCAGTACACTCGGGTGATTTACATTCCCAACATGGTTCAATTGAATGGATGCCACTGCACCATGTGCCTTAATGGCTTCTGTAAGTATGTGGATGGATTCCATGTGGTAGCTCGACAGATGCGGGGAAACAAGGTCCAGCCCATGGTCATGCCGGTGTCCGTATTCAAAGTCAACAAAGGTTTCCGTAACTGTAACCTGTGCAAAGCCTCCCCGGGCACGGGTTTCGTAAGCATCAATCCCCTCGGGGGTAGGAGCGCCTCCGATGGCAATACGGTTTGCAGTCACCGGGGAAGCAAAAATCCGGTTTTTAAATGTCGTTTTCTTAAGGGTATATGGACTGAAAATGTGTGGATAAGGTGTCATTGCGGTTTTCTCCTCTCAAAAAATTATTTTTCAATTGCCTTGAAGACTCAAGGTGTAATGAAAAGCTTATTTACGCGTAAAAACGTTTTGCAGCTTCATCCTGCAATATAATTCTTTTTGATCTCCACCGCACCGGATAGATCCCTTGACACTCCAACCAGATCGTCTACCGTTGCTGCAATTTCTTCCGTAGCTGCCGCCTGGCCTTCCGTGGTTATGCTTGTGGCAGCAATCTTTTCTCCAATAACCTGTAATGCCGCTTTCATTTCAAGGAGAGTGCGCGCTATTCTCTCTGCTGACTCCTTGCTGAGGTTAGAAAGTTTTCCCATCTCGTTTGCGACAACACTGAAACCCCTTCCGGCTCCACCGGCTCTTGCCGCTTCAATGGTCGCGTTCAATGCCAGCATGTTTGTCTGAGAGGAGATACTTTTCATCGTCCGTATAATGCCATCGATCTCACTGATCTTATCATGTGTCTGGGTGCTGAAATCCATCGTCTCCCTGATAAAAGCGGCAAGGTGCTGTGAGCTTGAAGCCACTTCCTCCACCCCTGTATTCAGGTGTTCCATTGATTTTAATAACGCCGATGCAATCTTATCGATTTTTGACCTGAATTCCAGACTTTTATTGAGCCCAATCACTGCTACGGCCTCTCCGTTATCGTCTACAACGGGTGTAAGAATACTCTCGGTGGCTATCCCCAGAACTTCTTTTGGCACGATGGTTCTCAGCTGCTTTTTCTCTTTCCGGATAATGTCAATAAAACTGTCTGCATTTGCACTGTCTCCAATCTTAAATCTTGTTTTGAGACAATCCGATTCCTCAATTGCAATAATTTTGCGCGTCACCACGTCTAAAACCGCTACCGATAAGTCCTCTCCAAGTATTTCCGATAGACATGGCAGTGCTTCTATCAACGCATTCAGATGTTTTGCATTCATCGCCGGTTATCCCCTTCTCTCGCTTAAATCAAAAACCAGGATATTTGTATGACTCCTCTAATTTAACTTCTTCGGATACGCTCAAATAGAATATCATCATCCTTCATCTCTTAAATTATATAGTTTTTTTACCGATTGGCTAATGCAATAATCGCATAATCCCCTGATGCTTCAGCTTTACGCAAGATCGAATTTCAGACAAAAAGAACTTTTGAATGTCAGCAGTTCTGAAGCCCTGTATAATCACTGAATTAATCACTGAATTCCGTTCCTATAAGACTTATGCGTATAACGCATTTTACAATTCCTGCTGGAATGCTTATAATCCAGATAAAGGAGGAGATTTATATGGGAAGGCTATGCGAAAAAGTTGCTATTATTACAGGGGGAAATTCAGGCATTGGTCGTGCAACTGCTGAACTCTTCTGTAAAGAAGGAGCAAAAGTAGTTATTGCGTCCAGACGTGAGGAAAAGAACCAGGAAATCGTTGACAAAATCACCGTGGAAGGCGGTGAAATCATGGCGGTTCGGGCAGATGTCTCAAAAATGGAGGATTGCAAAAAAATTGTTAACGAAACCATTAAAAAATATGGACGCATTGATATACTGGTCAACAATGCGGGAATCGGTGACAGGCACATGCCCATAAGCTTATGTACGGAGGAATGGTATGAGAAGGTGTGCAAAATTGATCAGTTTTCAATTTTTTATATGACAAAATACACACTGGAGCATATGGAAAAGCAGGGCAAAGGTTCCATCGTAAATGTTTCTTCCATTGGCAGCCAGGGTATTGCAGGTATCTCATACAGTGCTGCAAAAGCGGCTGTTAATAGTATGACCAAAAATGTTGCGCTCCAATATTCACCGACGGATATTCGCTGCAATGCCGTTGCACCTGGCCCAACCCCCACGGAGCTGAATACACCTGAACAGTTCAAGCTGTTTAATCAAGAATTTGCAGCCGCTTGCGCAAAACACATTGATATAACCTTACCGGAAGCACAATCTGAAGATCAGGCTGAGGCCATCCTATTCTTTGCAAGTGATGCATCGAAAGCAATTACCGGACAAGTTTTATACGTTGACCATGGCACTTCGTTATACTAGTATGGATGACTTGCTGTAGGAAGTTGTACAGCTTCCTACAGCCCTTTTACAAATTCTACCTACCAGCAACAAATCCATGGTCCACCCTATCCGGCCTTTCCCCCTTCCGGGCATTCTCCGGTTAATGCTTTGATTTCGCTGATATCCTCTTTTAGCTTTACTATCCCCTGAGGGTTTCCGTGGCCATCCTTTACCAGGCTGTAAGTAATCAGAAAAGTTTGATTCCCCTGGTTGAACCAATATTTTTTCTGTCTTGCGCTTCCATTAAATAAGGCTTGTCTGGTAGCCTCAGAGATTTGCATATCCGTCTCTGATAACTGCTTCCCCATTAAGAAGACCGCTTCCCCTGAGAGTGTGTAATAAATCATGCCCATATCTTTGGTTGCTAGTAGCGCCGGAAGCAGTATTCCAGACTCTGTTCCAACCTGTCCTGTTTCTTTTCCCTTGGTCCCTGCCGGATGATTGTCACCTTTTGTACCTGAAAAAGCGCGATCATTCTCTTCAGGAACAAAGTCCGCAGGCTGCTCTATATAAACATAACCTTCTTGGTCATCGGCTGTCCTAAGCTCCCTTAACTCTTGATTATTAAGGCTCATAAGCGCTTTTGGAAAAAGCACCCTTTCTTCCAAATCGAGATAATTCATTATCCTTTGAGCTATGCTTCTTTGATAAAACAAAAAGTCAATACCATTTCCGCTTTCCAGCAGTTCTTGATTTTTGCCGGCTTTATGAATAATGGCGTCTCCCAATTCCCTGGCTTTTTTAACCTGCCGGCTCATTCCAAATGGAATCAGAAGGGGATATAAATTTTTCTCCTGCCTTTTGATATGAAGCATAAATTTTCTTAAAAATTCGTATATATCCCTCCAGGCATCAAGCTCAACTTCCTCTTCTTCCATTTCATCCATCCGTAATATACAGGACCTGACTCTGCTGTTTTCTTCATAATAATTTCTCAGCGGATGACCGTTTTGCAGCTTCATAAACGGCAAGGGTAGATAATTTATAAACAGCTCCAGCATTTTTCCCAATTCAGCCGGGTTTTCACATTTCTCCAGTCTTTTCCCCAATTCAGCCTTCACAGCCTCAAATTGGGCAGGCCTGCTACTGGCCATCTCGGCATTTACTTGCTCTTTCGCCTGCTCCAGCGGTATCTGGCCTGACAAATATTGATTGGTGATGAGGAACACTACTGCCACTTTAATTTCTATTCGTTCACGATAATCCATGCTTAATCTCCTTTGGACTTACTATCCATAGTATAATTTCATACGCAAAGAATTTCCTTCTGCCCGATCACGTAGGCGGTTCTTTATTAATGAAAGGAGTAAAAAAACCGCAGTAAGAAGCAATCTTTATCTGCGGTTTTTATCCTATTTCCAACCGGTCTGTTTCTCTTGTTTTTTATAGCATTACATATTTTTCGAAGAGACACTTTCCAGATGTGCTTCGAAGCCTTTTGGCGGTCTGACGAACCATACTGCCACGGCACCGATGATGAACAGAACCGTCAGCACATTCATGTTAGGCAGGAAGGACTGGTATTGGGACAGCAATACAGAGCCGATTGCCACACCGATTGCTGCTCCGCCGGGTCCTCCGGCATTTACAAATCCCCCAAGTCTTCCGGTTATCGTGTCCGGATAGTTTCTTGCAATATATCCGACTACGTTGGGGTTAACAAAAGAGGAGAAGAAAAGCACAATGATTGGCAGCAGTGTCAGCATGGCTCCGCTGTCTGCGGTCAAATGTCTGAAGTAGAACATTCCCACTGCGGAAATCAGCAAGCCGATAGCAATCAGTGCCTTGAAGTTGCCTTTGAATATCTTTTCCGTCACAAATGGGGTCAGCAGGGTACCGGCCATCATCGCGTAAGAGCCCCAGGAAAGCATTTGTCCTGATATGAGTGGATCGATTCCGAGGCCAAGAGGCAGTGGTGAACCATAAAAGGCAGGAGCAATATTTATCCATGCCTGCTGGCACCAGGAGTCGATAACCATCATTATGAGAAGCATCCAGAAAGTAATGCCAAGGAGAGCTTTTTTCAGATCGCCGGATTGACTGGCGCTGTTTATTACTTTCGCCTGGGCTTCCTGGATTTCAGCTTGCTTTGGTCCAAAGAGGACAATCAGTGCAAAGACCAGTCCCAGTACCGGCAGCAATCCATCATACACCATTGCCAGCTGCCAGTTTCCATTTGCTACTTTCAGCATGAATGGCGAGAATACAAGACCAACAGCAATACCTGTTGATACTGAGAAGCCCTGGAACGCCGCAACCACGGTTCTTTCCTTGTAAGAAAATCTCTGTGCACAGAAAGAAATGATTGATGCCATTACCGGGCCCGTTCCCGCACCATTCAGGATACGGCAGAACATAAGCCCAGCCACTGTGTTTCCAATGACAGGTACAAGAGCCAGCCCGATAAGCAGGACAATAAGGCTGATAACCCAGACTTTGATTGGTCCCAGCCTGTCAATGAGAAACCCGCCCAGAAAGGCAAAAACAGATACGCATATCTGGAAGGTCAGCATTGTAACAGCTGTGGTTACGCCCGGATCCCATTTCATTGACGTGAAGATCGTTGGAATCAGTGGGGCCGGAGCAATAAGGGTAGCAGAGGTGGATGCGGTTACGATAACCATTGCAACCAGTGCAAACCAACGGAAATTGGAATACTTCAGGGTGTCTGTTGTCTGATTCATTTTACTGTACTCTCCTTTTCCTAAATAAATTTTTATAAGTCTTTTATCCCACAGACCTGTCTCCAGAGAAGAAACAAGCCTATTTGATCCTATAGGAAGTTCGTGAGGAGTTTATACGAATTCCTCGGAATCCATATACTCAATTGCATTATAACCAGCCATCCTTCCACTGTTAACAGCAAAACTCATCGTGTTCCCCGGCACAAAGAAACAGTAGCTGTCGCCGAATATATTGCATGCATCTGTTCCGCAGGCATAGAGTCCTGGTATTTTTATTCCGGCAGGATTCAAGACTTCCATTTTATCGTTGGTTTTGACTCCGCCAAGGCTTCCATATCCGGCCGGATAATGTCTTGCGGCATAGAATTTCTTGCCCTTCAGCGGTTTCAAATATTTATGCTTTTTGAAGAAAAACCTGTCTTCCGAAGTGCAGGCTTTATTATATTCTTCAATGGTTTTCTTCAGGTTCTCCGGATTAATTCCTGTTTTTTCACATAATTCTTCCAGTGAATCTGCTTCAAACATATTTATTTGGGATTTCTGGGCTTCATTGTGGAGCTCGCTTAAACCGGCGCTTTCCGACGCTTCCCCGCTCATATAGTTCTTAAGCTCCTTATCCCATTTGTCAACATTTTTAATGTTGTGATGAAATGTCACGTAATCCAGACCTGTCTTTCTATAGGTGTCAATAATGCTGTCGTCAATGATTGTGAAGGCTGTCCGTTCTCTCTGGAGGGATATGGCATTCCCTGTGTATACCGTATTGTTCATAATTTCTTCGTTTATGAAACGCTGCCCCTCCAGATTAACCATTAAATTCGGTTGACGCATGGTCTCACTGAGTGTTTTGAATATATCGGTAACTCCGGGAGTTGTGTAGGTCAGTTCCATTACGGGAACTGTTTTTCCCGCTCCAGTTTCCCAAAGCATGTTCAGGCCTTCACCCTCAACACCCGGAATTCTGAATGAATGCAAGTCTCTTCCCCAATCATAGCCAAGGTAGTCATGAATCATCCTGGGATTGTCTCCGAAGCCGCCGGTTGCGACAATAACAGCGTTGCATTCTGCAACCGACTTTTCGCCATCCTGGCCAACCAGTTCCACACCAGCTACAAGGCCATCTTTTATCAGAATCTTCGTCGCCTTCGTCTGGTAAAGAATCTTGACGCCAAGCTCTTCAGCCCTTTCCGTGAGGGCCCGGAACATATTGGATGCGGCTCTTTCTGCCGGTGCATTGCTGCCTGCAGTTTTTACAACATGCCAGGTCTGGGTGGATTTTTCGAAGTATTTGTATGCTCCCAGGAATTCAACTCCCATGTTTTCCATCCATTCGATGGTATCACTGGATTGCTCGATATACTTTCTTACAAGACGTGCATCCACTCGCCAGTGCGTGTAGTTCATCAACAGATTGAAGGCATCCTCCTTCGTAAAATCAATCATTTGGGCTTTCTGGTATTTGGATTCCACTGCAAAAATACCCATACCCATATTCGCTGCTCCGCCTGTGGTGCTTCCCTTTTCCACAACGATGACGCTGGCATCCCTTTCAGCCGCAGCTACTGCAGCCGTGATTCCTGATGCACCACCACCGATGACAATTACATCAGCTTCCAATTTCATTGCGCCCATACTAAAATCCCCCTCATTTAAATTTTAATTAAAGCCTGGATATTATGTTATTCTGCACGACGTCGCCGTCTCATTGCCGTACTCTCTTCACCTCCGCCCGACACTGTGATAAAGCTTCCCACAGGCACCGGTTCCGCCGGCACTTTCGGTTTTGAGGCTCCTGCTTTTTTGACGGAGCCCTGTGGACAAACATCTGCGCAAAGCAAGCATTTATCACAAAGCTCGTTGCTGACAACATGAATCATTGCACTCCCTCCGGCAATAGCTGCCTGAGGGCAGATACCCGCACATTTTCCGCATCCGTCGCAGGTCTCAGGATCTATATACACGGTAAAGGATGCCTTGCATATCAGGTTTGTACATCTCTTCCGACGGATGTGAAGATTCCATTCATTTTGATAATCAGTCAACAACTGGAGGCAGCGTGAAGAGACCATTGCGGTCATTTCACAGCCTGCGTTACTCCTCATGATTTCCAGGAGCTCATTCAGCAGCTCCAAATCTTCATTTTCAGCCTTACCTTCGGTGATGTCTTTGATAATTTCATAAACCTGCCAGGTTCCTTCCCTGCAGAGCACGCACTCTCCGCAGGATTCCCTTCGGGCTGTGTCCATCAGCATTTTAGAAAAATCAACCACACAGGAATTCCCTGTAGAGAATGATTCTTCATTCAAGTGTGGAAGGATATTGTCTTTTCTGTCACAGATCATTCCCTCACCTCCTTCACCTGCTTATAGTGTTCATCAACCCAAAATTTCACTTTTTCAATATCCAGCCTCAGGTCACATTGCAGACAGCGGCTTGCCTCTGTCTTTGCATCGCATTCGCCGCATAGCTGTTCTGTTCTATTCATCCTTGAAAACCCTTCAAGGATGCCGATTTTTTGATCAGGCTTTACCCTGTCATACAGGTTTTCTTCGATATTACCGTCGCCGTCCAAATACCTGTCGATATTCACCGCCGCCTGCCGTCCGGATGCAATGGCTTCCACCACAGACTTTGTGCCATAGATGGCATCTCCTGCTGCAAAAACTCCATCCTCACTTGTCTGAAGGTCATTATCCGTCTTGATAAAGCTGCCGCGGTACAATTCAACGCCAAAATCCTCCTTAAGATCAGGCTGCTGGCCGGTTGCAAAAATCAATGAGTCAGTTTTCAGAACAGTCTCGGAGCCTTCCCGGGTCAGCATCTCAAGTCCCTTTTCTCCAAAAGAAAAGCTGATAACGTCGATCATTTTTAATGAACGTACATTTTTTTCAATTTCATCGATGCCCAGGATTGATTTACTGTTCAGAATCTCAATGCCCTCTTCCAGGGCGCAGGAAATTTCCTCCGCATCCGCCAGCATTTCACTGCGAGGTTCCATACAAACCACTCTGACCACTGGAACACCGCTCTTTTTTGCCGTCCTTGCGCAATCGAAAGCGACGTTTCCTCCCCCGTACACGGTCAAGGTTTCCCCAAGCTTCGGAAGGTTCCCTTCATTGGCAAGTCTGCAGAACTCTACCGCATCATAGGCATTCTTCCAGTCTTTGCAAAAAACAGGAGGACGTTTGCCTTTCTGTGCTCCCACGGCCACCAGGATTGCATCGGAACCCTTTCCTTTTAGTTCTTCCAGGGACTTAATGCTTACACCTGGTTTAATTTTGATACCGGCCTCTTTCAGAATGTCCACTTCTTTGTTGACGATTTCCTGTGGAAGTCTGTATTTAGGAATGCCATAGGACAACATTCCGCCCGCCAGAGGCTGACGCTCAAATACGGTCACTTCATGGCCTTTTTTGGCAAGATAGTATGCAGCTGTCATTCCACAAGGCCCGCCACCGATAACTGCAACTTTTTTACCTGTTGGAGGGCAGTGAAAAGCTCTCTTTTTCCAGCTCTCCTCCCTGTCGTTTTCTACTGCAAACTTTTTGATTTCTCTAATGGAAACCGCTTCGTTCACATAACGCCGCTTACATCCTGATTCGCACGAATGTGTACATATATATCCCAGCGAATGCGGAAAAGTTAGTTTTTCGCGGAAAACGGAGACCGCACCACTGTAGTTGCCTTGCTCCACCAATCTGACATATGCCGGAATATCCGTATGCGCCGGACATTTGTCCTTGCACGGAGTTAGTGCCCTATTTCTTGGAGAGACCTTTGAAAAAACACCCTTGGTGTCCTGAATTGCTCCTGTCGGGCAGACTTCCACACATGCTCCGCAGAATCGGCAGTCTGTTTCCGATAAAGGTTTGTCATCCCTGGTGCTTACATAGGTTTCTCCATCCTTCTTATTGTAGCGCAGGGCTCCTACACCACGCAGTTCTTCACAGGCCCGGATGCAACGCCCGCACTGGATGCATCTGAACATTTCCTTTTGAATAAGATTGTCCGAAATGGCAACTCTCGTATTTTCTTTGTCAATTTCACGGAGACGTGAATGAGTTACTCCCATATACTGCATCAAAGCCTGCAGTTCACACTTCAGATACTTATCGCAGGAGGTGCAATCCTTGGGGTGGCTTGCCAGCAGAAGCTCCAGAGCAACCCGGCGAAGCTGCTTCACCTTGTCTGTTTTGGTTTTCACAACCATGCCCTCTTTGACAATAGTTTCACAAGACTGGACAATTCCCTCATGTCCTTCGATTTCTATGGAACAAAGCTTGCATCCACCCTGCGGAGTCAGCGTCGGATGGTAGCAAAGATGAGGAATGTAGATTCCTGCATCCAATGCCGCCTTCAAGAGATTCTGTCCTTCTACAGCTTCAATTCTATATCCGTCAATATTCAATCCTATCTTTTTCAAGCGCGAATCCCCCTAGTGCCTCAACTCTGTACAGACACCTTTTAGGTCTGCCAGGGCTGATTCTCTTTTCATCCTTCTTCGTTAGGAAGCCTGTAGTTCGATTTACTGAGCGGTGCTAACCTCTTTTTTACTTTTACTCAAGCCGGTCATAAGGAACACTGTCAGACCAATTCCTATAAGGCTCATCACGGCTACCGTCATAAATGCCAGGTTATATCCGCCGCCTGCAGCTTTTGTGTTCGCCGCCAGCTGAGGTCCAATAACACCGGCAAATCCGTAGGCCACGTATAGAAAGCTGTAGTTGACCGCCAGATTTTTGATTCCGAAATTGTCTGCACAGATCGGTGAGAACATCGAAGTAAAACCCCCGTAGCAGGCACTGATGGCAAAAAGAGCAGTTACAAAGATGACTCCGCCGGATATTGTCAGTAATACCATTGATCCGCCTATCACGGTAAACAGCAGCAGCATTACGGTATACCTGCCAAGCTTGTCGGAAATATACCCGAAAGCCAACCGCCCAAAGGCGTTGAAAATCGAAATAAAACCAAGGATATAAGCCGCCTTTTCCGGAGTAAAGTTCTGCACCTCCTGCAGGATTGTTGAAGCATGGCCCATAATCATCAAACCCGCGGTTGCCCCCAGTGTCAGCACAATGACGATGATATGGTATCGTGCGGTCTTGAGCATTTCTCTCCAGGTATAATCCTCTGATGCAGTTACCTTCCTTCCGACTTTCGCATTTTTCTTCTCCTCGCCCCTGAAATCCTCCGGCACATCATTCATCAAGAAGGAGAAGGGTATCATCACCAATGCAAATATTGCCGCGAATAATCCAAACACCGGGAGCACACCTTGCCTGCCAATAAAGTACGCAGATAAGGGTGCCCAGATAATAGAACCACCGCCATAGGCACAGGCCATTAATCCTGCCGCCATACCGGTTTTATCCGGGAACAGCCTGCCGCCGTATGCCATCAGACAGGGATACAGCATACCGATCCCGGTCCCCACGACAACCCCATAAATCAGATACAGATACCCAATCGAGTTTGTAAACATGGTTGCCACCAGACCAGATACATAGATTGCGATTCCAATCCTCAGATAATTTTTTACACCCAGGATTTTCTGATATTTTCCAAGGAAAACAGGCAAAAGAGTAGAAACCAGAATCTGTATGGTGAAGGTCAACGAAATCGACTGTATTCCCCATTGAAAATGTTCCATCAAGGGTTTCTGGAATACGCTCCAGGTGTATCCGATACCCGCGCATAGAGCCAGCGCCAGCGCTGCAATCATATGCTTCCATCTTTTTTGTTCAAAATTCATTGAGTACCACCCTCTACATTATTTCAACGTGATCAGGAACAATCAGCTTCGCTCCTGTTTTTTCATAAATTTCTTCCAGTGTGACTCCATCCCCTATCTCTTTTAAAACCAGTCCTTCTTTCATCACATCGATGACGCATAACTCTGTTACAATTTTTGTTACAACTCCGGCACCGGTCAAGGGAAGACCACAGTTTTCCAGTATCTTATGTTTTCCGCCTTTTGCGGTGTGCTCCATTGCAACAATAACATTCTTAGCACCATTGACCAGGTCCATAGCGCCCCCCATGCCCACAATAACGCCAGGCCTGCTCCAGTTTGCTATGTTTCCTTTTACATCAACTTCCAGCGCTCCAAGTACTGTCGCGGTAAGGTGCCCTCCACGAATGATTGCAAAGCTGGTTGCACTGTCAAAGGCAGCCGCGCCGGGAAATGCCGTCAAATACTGTGCACCTGCACCGGTGAGATATTCACTTTCTTTTCCTTTTTCAGGTGCAGGGCCATAGCCTAACAACCCATTTTCCGTGTGCAGCCATACCCCTTCTTCAATAAAATTTCCTACCATCGTAGGAATCCCTATGCCCAGATTCACAACATCCCCAGGTTTGAAGAAACCGGCGACCTTTCGTGCTATTTTTTCTTTAATGTCTATTGGCATATTTCTACTCCTCCTTGTTGTCCCAGATCATGGAAACAAATATGCTGGGCGTCACAATTTCATCCATCTCCAGACTGCCAACGGGTACAATTTCTTCCGCTTCAACAATAACGGTCTTCCCCGCCATCGCCACCAGGGGATTGAAATTTCTCTGTGTTCCCTTAAAAACCAGGTTACCAAGGGTATCCGCTTTAAATGCCTTTACCAGCGCAATATCCGCTGTCAGCGGCAATTCAAGCAAGTAGGTCTGCCCGTTTACTTCCAGCTTCCGCTTCCCTTCTTCAATCACTGTTCCGATTCCTGTCTTTATCAGTACACCCCCCAATCCGGTTCCACCGCATCGGATTCTCTCTGCAAGTGTGCCTTGAGGACAAAGCTCCAGTTCCATTTTTCCGGCCAGTACCGCTTGCCCCAGTTCCGGATTCATTCCAACATGTGACGCAATAAGTTTTTTTGCCTGGCCGCTTCTGACAAATCTGCCAATGGTGAGATCCGGATCACCTGCGTCGTTGGATATAAGGGTCAAATTCTGAATCCCGGATTCCACCACCATATCAATCAGTTTATCGGGATTGCCTTTATTGGCGAAGCCTCCGCACATTATTGTCAAATTGTCCTTAAATAGCTTCATGATTTCATTTTTACTTACCAATTTGCTGATGTTACTCATAATCTCCCTCCATTACTCCCTTTCGATCAAAGCAGCAACGCCCTGCCCACCGCCGACACAGAAGGTAATCAACCCTCTTTCCAGGCCTCTTCTGTTCAGTTCGTAAACCATTTTGGCGACCAGTACGGCTCCAGTCCCACCCAGTGGGTGACCTAAAGCGATTGCTCCGCCGTTGACATTCAATTTGGCCGTATCCATATCCAGCCCATTTATACAGGCGATTGACTGGGCCGCAAAAGCCTCGTTCATCTCAATCAGGTCGATGTCCTTCAGGGTCATGCCCTTCTTTTTCAGCAGCTTCTTTGTAGCCTCAACCGGACCATATCCCATATATTTGGGATCGAGTCCAACACTGGCAAACCCGGCAAATTTCCCAAGGATAGGCAAGCCCAGGGATTTAGCCTTCTCTTTTTCCATAAGGACGGCAGCACCGGCGCCGTCGCTCATTGGAGAGCTGTTACCGGCAGTTACTATCCCGTCTTTTTTAAATACCGGCGGCAGCTTAGCCAGGGTTTCCATGCTGCAATTGCTGCGAACAGGCTCGTCTCTGTCAATGAAGGCTGTTTTTCCTTTACCCGGGGATACTTCAACGGGAATGATCTGTTCTTTGAAATATCCGGCCTCCCATGCGGCAAATGCTTTCTTGTGGCTTTGAACGGAAAAGGCATCACAGTCTTCTCTGGTAATTCCGTACTTTTCGGCAAGATTTTCTGCTGTAAGGCCCATAGTGATACAATCTTCCGGTTCATAGGCTGATTTTATATCTGCCCACTGCGGAGGTACTATCGAATAGGCTGCAGTTGGTTTTTCCATGACATAGGTTCTTCTTGAGTCACTTTCCGCCCCTGCCGATACCAGTACGTCTGCATGTCCCCCTTCAATCATCATTGCAGCAAGACCGAAGGTAGTCAGTGATGAACCACACTGGCGGTCCATCATGACCGCAGGCACGGAATAAGGAAGGCCTGCCCCCAGAGCTGCAACTCTGCCGATATTTGCATACTCATTTGCCATAAGGTTGCCAAAAAATACATCCTCTATCTCAGCTGGATCAATCCGTGCACGCTTTACCGCCTCCCGAATCACCAATGCACCCAGATCAGCCGCCGGTACGCCTGCCAGCGTACCCCTTGCTTTTCCGACAGGAGTACGAACCGCCGAAATAATAACTGCTTCTCTCATTGTTATTAGACCCCTTCTGTTTATAAATTCATATTTATTTACAAATGCAAGAAACCTTTTACTAAATTAAGAGTTTACTGTAAAGAGTTTAAAATCACATAATGCATAAAATGTAAAAGCAAAGGCATGCGCAGCCAAGTAGAGTATTTCTGAACTGTCCGGATAGGTTAATTTTAATTAATTGTTAAACTATTGTCTAATGCAAAGGATACATTTCATTAATTGTTTAATGCATAAGTCCATCTTAAATTATAATTTGACGAGTATTTTGAAAAGATGATAAAATATTGAGATAGTAGCGGTTAGAAATACACATAATGCAGAGGGGTGACGATAATGGATATTAAGCATTTAAAGGCTTTCCTCCTTCTTGCAAAGAGTCTTAATTTCACAAAATCTGCTGAGCAAATGTACCTTTCCCAGTCCGCTTTCAGCAGGCAGATCGTCCGTTTGGAAGAAGAATTGGGATGTCAGCTGTTCATTCGCACAAAGAGATCTGTTGAACTTACAAATTTTGGAAATACCTTCCTTGGACATGCTGAAAAAATAGTCTCGGAGTACGACAAGTGCATTTATGATTTTAACAGCTCTACCACTGATGAATTCCATCTTAGACTGGGTATTCTAAATGATCTTATCGATGATATCTTTCCTAAAATCATCAATAGTTTTATTATCAGAAACCCCAAAACGCATATTACATACAGCGATAACTGTATGTCAGGCTTAATTTATAATTTATTGAGGGACGAAATCGATTGCGCTTACACGCTTACCTATAATTCTGAAAAAATCTCCGGTATTTCCTCCTGCAAGCTTTTGTCCCAACCTTTATATGTAGCGATGTGTTCCAACCACCCGTTGGCGACCAGTACATCTTTGAGGATAAAAGACCTTTCCGAGTGTACCTTCATCATGGTTATGCCGGATATATACAACCTGGGCATGATTCATGTCAATCAGCTTTGTGAAAGTGCCGGTTTTATTCCCAAAGTTGCAGCAGTGATCTCAAACATCCACAGTTTGCTGATGCTGGTCAACAGCAATATCGGTATTGCAATCACTGCCCGAACCGCAAAATTTTCTGCACCGGAAGGAGTGAGGTTAATACCGATCGAACCGGACGAAACAACCAAACATGAACTTGAATCCCCGATCTCGATCCTATGGAAAACCTCAAATACCAATCCATCGATCAAAGATTTTATAGAATCCGCAAAGAAAACCATTCATGGATTCCAATCCAGATAACTATCAAAAGGACAGAGGGTACCCTCTGTCCTTTTGATAGTTATCTGAACTCCTGTTTCGATCTTCATATATCAATATTCATACCAGCCCTTACCCGTCTTTCTTCCATATCTTTTAGCATTAACAAGCCTTTTCACAGTCTGTGGCGGATTCCATTCAGGACCAAGCTCCTGTGTGAAATATTGCAGCACATTCATAAGCGTATCCAGCCCGATAATATCTGCCAGTTTAAACGGACCTATCGGCAAGTAGGAATTTTCCATTGCAAGATCGATATCCTCCTTGGATGCTATCCCTTCCTCGAATACCCGGAAAGCTTCAATAAACAAAGGTGTATAGATCCTGTTAGCCAAAAAACCCGGCGTATCCTTATGGACTTCGATACAGACCTTTCCCATCTTACTGCCGACTTCCATTGCTGTCTTTACTGTATCATCCCCTGTATAATACCCCCTCACTACTTCAACCAACTTCGAGGGTGATATAAAGAAGTGCATTCCGGCAAATTGTCCTTGACGTTTGACTGCATTCGCCAGCACTGAAATGGACAGTGAGGATGTGTTGGTGACAATGATTGCTTCCGGCTTACAGATTTCATCCACTTTTGATAATGTAGCATTTTTAATTTTAATATCCTCCACAACTGCTTCCATAACCATGTCAATGTCTTCAAACCCTTCATAGTCCATGGTATAAGCAATTCTTCCAAGGATATCCTTAACAGCCTGCTCTGACAGTTCTCCCCTCTTTACCCTCTTATCCAGCTGTACTTCAATAAAAGCTTTTCCCTTTGTCAAATTCTCCGGGAAAATATCCTGTAATACCAATTGGTATCCGGTTATGGCAGCTTCTAATGTAATCATGGCGCCCATCTTTCCAGCACCCACAACACCAATTTTTTTTACCTCCATAGGTACACCTCTTTCTATAAATTAATCCTTGAGCTGTAGATATGGTTTATGCAATAATTACTTTATGTCCAGCCCGGCACGTACGGTATCTCCATCAAAAGCAGGAATACCTAATATCTCACGGGCTTGCGCAGGAGTGGCCGGCTGATTGCCGTAATCTTTAACTGCAGCAACAGCGCGTTCTACCAGCATGCCGTTAGTAGCCATAATCTTTTTGCCATTCTCGTCCTTACTGAATATTACATTGTCTTCCAGGCCAACACGAATGTGTCCACCTAAAGCAAGGGTTGCAAACATAATCGGCAGATGCCCCGCGCCAACACCAAAGGCTGACCAGGTTGACCCTTCGGGAAGGCATTTCTTCAAATAAAGGAGGTTATCAACGGTAGCCGGCATTGCCCCAGGCACGCCCAGGCAGAATTGGTAATGGTTTTTGGCCGGGAGATGTCCTTTTTTTACAAAGTATTCTGCAACCCCCATCATGCCGGAGTCAAATATCTCTATTTCAGGCTTGATTCCGCGCTCCATATACAAATCGCCCAGTTCCTGCAGGAATTGGGGAGTATTCATGAAGACTCCTCCCGGCATCCAGTTAAATGATCCCGCATCGTAAGATCCCATTTCGATGCCATACAGTTCTTTATGGTGCTCCATGCGTTTGGCATTACCGGCGGGATCACCCCCTGATACGCGATTATCTCCGGAGGAAGTGCAGTTAATGATAACATCACAGTCTTTCTTCTCACGAATCAGACGAATTGTTTCACGAAACTTCTCCTTGTCCATAACACCCAGACCTTGATCGTCTCTCATGTGCAGGTGGACAACCGCCGCACCCAGTTTCCAAACTTCATAGGCGTCTGCTGCAATCTGTTCCGGAGTCTCCGGGATGTTATAACCCGCAGGGGTGACCGCTCCTGTAAGCGCAGCCGTAATGATTGTTTTTGCCATATTAAAATACTCTCCTTATCTGAATTTATTAACCGCTCATGTATTAAACATTGAATTATGACGGAGAAGACTCATTTTATGTCTACTAAATTCTCTCAACGATAATCGCGGCGCCAATGCCCCCACCTATACAAAGTGATGCTAATCCCTTCTTCGCATCACGCTTTCTCATTTCATGAAGAAGCGAAACCAAAATTCTTGCCCCTGATGCTCCGACCGGATGGCCTAAAGCGATTGCTCCGCCATTTACATTCACCTTTGACATATCTAATTTCAAATCTTCTGTAACCGCTATACTTTGAGCTGCAAAGGCTTCATTGAGTTCGATCAAATCCAGCTCTTCAACTGTTAAGCCCGCCATTTCCAGGGCTTTTTGGGTTGCATGGTATGGCCCGTATCCCATAACGGCCGGGTCTAATCCTTTTGAACCATAGGAAAGCATCTTGGCCAAAGGCTTAACACCCAGCTCTTCAGCTTTTTGGGCGCTCATAACAACCAAAGCCGCCGCTCCGTCATTTATACCGGATGCATTACCCGCTGTAACCGTTCCGTTATTCTTGAACGCCGCTTTTAATTTTCCAAGTGCTTCTGTCGTGCTTCCGAATCTGGGAAATTCATCTGTGTCGAATACGACATCGCCTTTTTTGTTTTTTATTACAACAGGTACAATTTCATCCTTGAATTTTCCATCTTTTATTGCTGCTTCTGCCTTCTGCTGTGATACGGCGGAAAACTCATCCTGCCGCTCTCTTGTAATGCCCCATTTCTCAACGATGTTTTCTGCCGTTATTCCCATATGGTATCCATTGAAAGCATCGGTGAGAGCATCATTCACCATGGAGTCAATGATTGATCCGTTACCCATTCTCTGCCCCCATCTTGCCGCTGGTATTAAATACGGCGCTGCGGACATGTTTTCAATTCCTCCTGCAACGATGATATCCGCATCACCTGCTTTAATTATCTGAGCGGCCAGGCTTACTGCTCTGAGTCCTGATCCGCACACCTTGTTTATGGTGAATCCCGGAATTTCTTCAGGCAAACCTGCTTTTATCAACGCCTGCCTTGTTATGTTTTGTCCCAGGCCCGCCTGCAGAACATTCCCCATGATTACTTCATCCACCAGTTCCGGTTTCACTGCCGCCCTGTTCACTGCTTCTTTGATTACTATCGCTCCCAAATCTGCTGCCGGTACATCCTTCAACGATCCCCCGAAGCTTCCGATCGCCGTTCTCACAGCACTTACAATAACTACTTCTCTCATTACTTTTCACTCCCTCATAATTCATGATTATTTTTAAGTTATCTTTGATAAATGGCATAATTAAATTGTTAGGTTTAACGAGAATTTTTGTAAGAACTGTCCATCTCCATATTGTTAGATGTAGAATAACATATTGAATATGGATTGGCTAATGTCGATTTTGCAATAATACGCTGTAATTAATGCAAAAAAAAAGTTGCCAGCACTGATAATATACTGGCAGACCGGTTTTACTTTCGCCTGTCCTATTTTTAAACGGCTTAGAACAAGGTTATATAGACATTCGTCCAGATAGGCTATCTAAAACCCGTACACTTTCACCTCCTCTTCGAATACCCTTATCTCCTTCACGAGAAGGCGTATCAGCTGTTTTTTGTCCTCGAAGCTCATTTCCTCCGGCGCTTTTGACAGATAGTATTCTACCGCGTCCTTCCGCAGGTCCTGCCGGCGGGAAGCCCCCTTCACATCCCTCAGCTTCTCTTCCAGCACCTGCTGCTTTCTTTCCAGTTCCTCCTCTTCGTCCTTTAAAGCCTTAAGCTTGTGCTTGAAGCTTTGCAGGTTTTTTCCCCCCAGGTCCCCCAGATCTCCCGCAATAAAATCCACCAGCTTCTGCCGGCTTTTTTTAATGTCTTCAAGCCTCTTGCTCAGCAGTTCAAGCTGGGCGGCTTCAAAAGGAACATTCCGTTCCTCCTCCTTCTGCGTCTCCCTGGATTTATTCTGCAGGTTCAGCCACCGCAGCACGGCCTCCCATACCTCCCCATCCAGCAGTTCGGCCCTTATGCGCCTGCTGCAGCCTTTGTTCCGCGCTCCTGCCGTACCCTTAAAATCGGTGTAAACCGGAACTTCTTTCCCCCAGTATTTATAGTTTGCCCCCGTCATTGTATTTCCGCATATACCACACCTGACAAGGCCGCTTAAAAGATACTGCCGCCTGCTCTTTCCCGCCCACCGTCTTCTTGACTCAGCCAGGAGCTCCTGGGCATAATCAAACATTTCCTTATCCACGACCGGCGGGCAGGGCACCAGTATCCATTCTTCCCTCGGCCTTTCTTTCATGGATATGCGTTCCTTGGGCTTTTTGTACCTGTTTCCAAGCATGCCTTCCGTATTCCACCGGTTATGGTAAAACTCGCCGATATAGGCCCGGTTCATCAACATCTGCCGGACCACCTGCCGGTGCCAGACACCGGCATTGCGCTTTGTGGGAACCTTCATATCCGTCAGGAATTTGGCTATGCCGTTTATGCCTGAAAACCGTTCATCCGGCTCTTTCCCGCCAACAGGCTCAGGGCAGGTGAACAACCGGAATATCAGTTTTACAATCTCCGCCTCATAGGGGTTAACAGCAAGCATACAGCTCTGGCTGTCATAGTCGTAGCCATATATCCGGTAATCCCTGACCACCCGCCCTTTTCTGGCCTTTTGTCTCCTGCCTCTGGACATCCTTTCATTTATTTTAGCTTTTTCAAACTCTGAAATCGCACCGCGCATCTGATAAAACAGAATGCCTTCAGGCGTATTTTTATACTCTCCGTTCACAAATACCAGCTGGGCTTTTTTCTCCACCTCTTCCGTGATTATCAGCTGGTTCATCAGTTTTCTCGACCACCTGTCGGGATCAAGGCAGATAACTTTTGTGATGAGCCCTGCTTCTATGTCCGCCCTTAATTGGGCCAGTGCGGGTCTATCCAGGAATTCTCCCGATACGGCGTCGTCGACATATTCCTTGATTTCTTCTCCCGGGCCGGCTTTCCTCCTGCATTCAAACCGCTGTTCCTCCAGGCTGTATCCTTTCTTCGCCTGTTCCTCCGTGCTCACTCTTACATAAATTCCCGTCATTTGTGAGCTTCTCCTTTCCAAACTTGTTTTCCAGGTACCGGAAGCACAGGGCGACGGCTTGGCCGGCCTGCTCACCGGGAATGAATTCCACCTTCATAACATCAGCCCCCTATAAATGTTATGATGTGTAGAGTTTGTCTGATAACTGTGGCATTTATTATCGCAGTTATTGGCGTTGTCGCCCTGATAAAAGGCGTGACAGAATAACAATTGCAATTGACACCGTTCTGCGGATACCGGATAATAATTATATGTCTTATTCTGTAGCACAATGGGGGTCGTGAGCATTGAATCGTAAACAAGCAAAGTTATTTTTCGCCTGCATTGTTTTTATATTTGCAATAGCTTTTTTGCTGACCGGATTTACATCCCAGAGAGAAAATCTTCGCTTTACCTATTTGGAGCATGAGTATTCCTATACGTCCTATGATAGCAATACAGGCGTTACGGTTTTCTCCGACTCCTCCGGGAAAGAGATATCCGTTACGGAGAAAGACTCCTCCTATACGGTAACCGTTGACGGTAGAGATTATATTTCGACCGTCACAGGAGACGGCAAAAATTACACCATAAACGTACAAACCCCGGAAAATGCGCACATGTATTATGAACAGCGCGATTTGGCAGGGATGGGCGGCGGAGATCTCAAGGATACCGAACAGGACAGAACCATTATGAAGGACGTGATTGAACAGGTGCTTCCCGCCATGGCTTTTGTCGGCATCGATGAAGGAGGCCATTGGAAAGGGGAGATATTTATTATGGCCCTTGTTGCATTGGGCCTGGGTATCGTGAACTGTGCAAATCCCACGCTGGCCTTCAGCCTCAGCGAGGGTTGGAAATACAAGAATGTAGAGCCTTCGGAAGGCTATCTGCTTTTGACAAGGCTCGGAGGCATATTGTTGATTATCGTTGGCGTTGTCCTTATCTTTATGTCCTTTGCATGAAATAGCAAAGGGGCCCTGCTGAAATAGAACAGCGAGGGTCCCCCACTCTTCATGGCCTGGCGGTGTTGATTAACCGTCAGGCCTTTTTAATCCTCATCCCGCAGCTTTGAAGGTTTGATTGTTTTCCACCCACTCAGGCTGGGGACCTCTGAGATAGGATATAAACGCTGCCAGAAGGCTGATGCCGAAGGATATGGCAAATACCATCCTGAGGCCTGAAATGAACTGACCTATGGCGATGCCTTCCGAGCCTACCTGTGTTCCCGTAAACAATCCCTGCAGCGCCTTTGGGTCGATGCTGGATGAAATGATGGCCAGTGCAAGGGCAATACTTATTACGCTTCCCGCATTGTTCATCATGGTCCTCACCCCCGCTGCAATTCCACGCCTCTCTGCCGGCACCGCCCCCATAATGGCGCTTGTATTGGGAGAAAAGAACATCCCCGAGCCCAAACCGGCGATGAACATCCATATGGACAGCTCCACCACGGAGGTGCTGGCGGAGATCCATATCATTCCCAGCAGTCCCACCGCCGAAATCAAAAGCCCCACAGAACTCAGCTCCCTTGAGCCGACCCGGTCCGAGAGCCATCCGCTGACGGGAGCCGCAATCATCATTGACACGGCGAAGGGCGCCAGCAGAATCCCCGCCATCACAGGATCAATGGCCTTGATTCCCTGGAAGAAGAACACGAGTAAAAAGGTTACGGCTCCACGGGCAATTCCATTTAAAAGATTGCTGCCGAAGGCGAAGGCCAGCACCTTGGTCTTGAACAGCTCCGGGTCCAGCATGGGCTGCTCCGCCCTGCTTTCGATATACGGAAACAAAGCCAGAAACACCGCGGCCACAGCAAACAGAGCCAGTACATGGACCCGGGTCCATCCCACAAAGCCTCCAAAGGTAAGGGCCAGCAACAGGGATGTCATCCCCAGGGTAAATACCAGTGTCCCTCCCCAGTCAAACTTCTGCTTTTGCGGAAGCACATCCAGCTCCTTGAGCCAGAATCCCGCCCAGAGGGTCCCGGCGATTCCGATGGGAATGTTGATATAAAAAATATACCTCCAGCCAATATTGATGAATATACCGCCCAAAATCGGCCCAATGACCGATGCTACGCTGATGACCATGCCGTTGATGCCCATGGCCTTTCCAAGTTCTTTCTTGGGGAATGCATCTGCGACAATCGGCGTGCTGTTTGCAACAAGCAGGGCTCCTCCGATGGACTGGACAAACCTGAACAGGAGCAGCTGCCATCCCGTCTCGGAAAGTCCGCAAAAAACAGATGCAACCGTAAAATAGTAAAAAATAGTTGCATGCGCAACTATTTAAACCGAATTTTCATCGTGATATGGTGTTATTTTATTTCCTCTCTGCCGCCTCCGCCGCTTCTTATCCTGAAAAGCCTTGCGCCGGCATCCACCGGACTTTTATCGGTATAATAGATCCAGTCCCCCGCCATATTGATGGAGCCGGCTGCACCCTCACCCAGTTTTGACCGGGAACTGCCGTCCGTCTTCATCTTATACAGGCACTGTCCCGAAGTATAATAGATCCAGTCCCCTGAAATATTGAAGGAGTCCGGCGGATCCACCGTTAACCGGTTCAACCCCATCCTGTTGTTTTTAATCTTATAGAGGCCGGGATTGCTGTCTCCCTGATCACCGGAACCGTAATATACCCATCCTCTATCCACCAGGAAGCTTACCGCTTTTCCCAAAACGATGGTGTTGACATCGTAGGAATCCTGAACTTCCCCAACGGTTGCCTCTTTAATTCCGTAGTCGGGACGCTGTGAATAGTAAAGCTTCCCGCTTCCAATACAGTATTGCCCGGATAAGCCTCCCAGCGCCGTCTTTTCCGTACCGTCCGGCTTTATCCTGAACATGTGGCTTCCTGCTGCATATTCACCGGTAATATAGAGCCATCCGTCGGCAATCTGAAGGGTCGAGACAGGAGTATCTAGGATAGGGGTCTTGCTTTTCCCGTCTGTTGATATTTTATATGCCATTCCTCCGTTGCTGACACCCTGTTCAGGCTTTATTATGTAGTAGATCCAATCGTCCAGTATGCTGATATAGAAAGCCGCATCGTTGCACAGCTTGGTTTTGGAGCTGCCGTCCTCTTTCATTCTGTAAAGCTTTGCTCCGTCCGACAGATTGGAAAAGTAGGTCCATTCTCCCTGTTTTGCAACCAAAGCCATATTGGCGTAATTCCCTTTTGTATTTCCTTCCTCTCTATTCTCGGTATTTTCTATTTTGTCCGCCTGGGTTTCATCGGTGATTATATCCTCTCTTCCACTGCCGTCAGGCTTGATCCTGTAGACAATGTCTCCATGGTATCCGTTGATATAATAGTAAATCCAGTCCCCGCCCGGCTTTATTCCTATGGGGGTATCGTCGCACAGCTTTGCCCGCCCGGTGCCGTCGGTCTTTATCCTGTAAAGCTTGTAACCGTCAGAGCCCGCAGCATAATATATCCAATCTCCGGCCAGGGAGATGAATTCCGAAAACTCGTCATTCAGCTTCAGCCTGTCCCTGCCGTCGGTCCGTATCCTATACAGCCGGCACAAATTGTTGTTATCCGAATTGTTCTGGTAGTAAATCCAACCCTCTGAAATATAAAACTGGGTAGCTTTCCCGGTGTTGAGGTTTACCGCCTGTGAGCCGTCGCTCTTTAGCTTCATTATCCCGCTTTCACTGCCCGTATAGTATATCCAGCCGTCCTCCAGATAAAAATTATAGAAATTGTCCGGAGCCTCCTTCGAAAGCACCAGCCTCCCGGTACCGTCTTTTTTTATTCTGCAAATGTCTGTTTTGAAACTGTTAAAAGAGAAATAATAGATAAAATCCCCGTCACATTTCAGCGCAGAAGTGACGATATCGTCGCAGACCTTTGCTTTTGACGCGCCGTCGGGTCTCATTCTATATAATTTGCCGCCATCACTTTCATTCGAATAATAAATCCAATCCCCATCATAAACATATACCCCAACCGTATCGCTGCTGACCTTCATTGGAATGCCGCCGCTCTTTTTTATCCTGAAAAGCCCTGTTCTATCCATTCTGCCGGTGTAATAGATCCACTCCCCGATGATATTCAGGTTCAGGACTTTGTCATCACATAATTTTGTTCTTCCACCTAAATTTTCATCCATCACATACAATTTTTTATTGTCATAAGGATTGCTGTAATAGATCCTGCCGCCCTCTTTGGCATATGCCGTTTCTTGAAGTATGTCTGTCTGAAGGGCTGGACCCCCATTGGCAGGGTTACCTGCGGACATGGGCGGAGGTTTCACGGCCTCCTTCGTATTCGAGCAGCCTGCCGATAATACCACGCCGATCAGCAGAGCAATGAAGGCTTTGTTTTGAAATATCATTTCCATTCCCACGTTCTCCCACCGTCGCCGGTCTTCAGCAATCCAACCCTTGTGAGCACCCAGCCATGGCCATCCTCCATAAACTGCATGGGAATCTGCTCTTGAAGGGTGTCCATTTCAAAATCCTTCGGGAACACATGTACAGACCATGTCTGACCCCCGTCCTCCGTAGACATAAGCTTCTTACGGCTGCCGGTCTGGTATGCAGGCTCCTCCAGCAGCACCCACCCCTTATTCTCAGAAATAAATTCAATGCCATAAGAATAGGCATTGGATCCGATTTGCTTCAGCGGCTCCCACCGTACCCCGTCTTTCATTCTGTTGAGGCTTACCCTGTGGTCACGCAAGGATGAACATATTTCCCAGCCCTGCATTCCCGAAATAAAAGAAAATTGGTTAATACTGCCTTTTCCCGGCTCCACTCCGGTTCCCTGCCAGGTCTTCCCCCCGTCCCGCGTCCTGTAAAAAACCATATTGTCTGCTTTTTTTAAGATAAGCAGCCCATTGTCGGCATCAAAGAAATGCATATAGCTTACCATATAGCTTTGTACCTCTGGAATATCTCCCCCGAGCGTTGCCCAGGTCTTACCGCCATCCGTGGTTTTGAAAAGAATGGACCTGGCGGATTCCCGATTTCCTGCAAGCAGCCAACCGGTATCGGGGGTTATAAAGGAAATCATTTCGGGATTGCAGTCTTCCGGGAAGTTGTATATATTCTCCCACGTGTCCCCGCCATCGGAGGAATGGAGCAGGGCCCTGGAATCGGAAAGCTGTCCCAGCCCGAATCCCTCCCGGCTGTCAACAAAAGAAATATCTTGCGTAGGTCTTATCCGGGGATAGACCTGGGTCCAGATTTTGCCTCCGTCGGTGGTGTGGATGATATATCCGCCGTCATTCATGGTATCTCCTATTGCCCAGCCCTGGCCGGGGGAGATAAAATCCACCTCACTCAAACTGCTCAGTCTGCTAAAATTGTCAATGACCTGAAAATTCTTTCCTCCGTCGCGGGTGAGCATCAATCCGCCAGCTCCCCCTCCAGCTCCCATTTCAAGGGGTATCCATCCCACATCGGCCGTCACAAATTCCAGCTGTCTTGGCGCAGGCCTGGCACACCGGATCTCATTGATTTTCTTCCAATGCTGTCCTCCATCGGCCGTGTAATATAGTTCTCCATTCCATGTACCCATATCCGAGGTCAAAAACCAGCCCGTCGCTGCGTTGACGAATTTTATATCGATGCTGTCGACAGGACCGTCGGAGTAGGTTTTCTCAAACTGTTTCTTCCAGTGTTTGCCTCCGTCGGAAGTCCGCAGTACTGCCAGCCCGGCCCCAATTCCTCCGATGACCCAGCCGTTCTCCCCGTCGGCAAAGCTCATGTGCCGGGGAGTAAAACCATTGAGGCCAAAGGAAACCACCGACCATTGTCTGCCCCCATCCCGGGTTGAAAGCAGCATTCCGCCCACCAGGGCATAACCGCGGTTTGTGTCCTCAAACCACAAATCATCACCGGCCATGTCCAGTTCTTTTGTCCACTGGACATCCCAGCTCTTGCCGCTGTCTGCCGTATGCAAAAGCTTCATGGTATAGGCCTGGGTATCGGAGGGTGTTTTGCTTCCTATTCGGGCTACCGCCCACCCCGTCGTCTTATTCACAAACCTTATCCGGTCAAGGATTATATTATCCAGTACGGTTTTCTCCCAATGCCGGCCTCCATCTTCCGTTCTCAAAAGCTTTGAACTGTGCTGGTTCAACTCATATGCACCTTCGACCACCCACCCTGTATTTGCATCGATAAAATCCATGGAGTGAAATGAAAGTGCGGTATTTCCCCCCCGCACATCGATGGAATATTCTTCCGCGAAAGCGGTCTGGACAGGTGAAGAACCTGCATTCCCGGTATTTGAAATCAATTTTAGAGAAAGCCCCTTTATAACAGGCTTTTCCTGAGCACTGCAGACAATGGTCAACCGGTACTGTATAAACCTTGCCTCCGGCACATCATAGAACAGGACTTCATTTTCTTTTTTCCCGTCCTCACCGATTCGAATGGCAGGAAGGAATTCACTCCAGCTGCTTTTATCCTGGCTGGCACGGGCATCCAGCAGCACCTCGCCTGATTTCAGCTTTTCTATTCCCTCCAGGCTGAAAACGGCTCCCTGAAACGGCCGTTCGGTTTTAACGGGTTCGGATACAATGTAGCCGTACCGGGTATCCCCCTTGTTGCCATCCTGATAAATTTTGGGGACCTCCGCAGAATTCCCTACGGTGAAGGACCCATCCGCCAAAAATTCTATATTGAAGCTGTCGTTGCTCTTTGTAAAGGGAGGGGCATTCGATATCGAAGCCTCTCCCTGATCTGATGCACAGCCAACCAACAACAAAACAACAGCAACCAGCACAACCATCCACGCTTTTTTCATATTACCACCCTTTATGCCTCGAAATCCATCCATATATCCTGCCGTTTATCCCTGGGGAATTAATATATATTGACTGGTCGAATTTGAAAAAAGTTCCTTTCCTATGACGCCACACAGCACATTTTTCATCACGTTTTATATAAAACTGTTCCACATCACTGGCAGTAGTAATAGGTTTCAAATCCGTTATTTACAATAAGTCCTTTCCGGGGTATCTGGACCAGAATAAGCACCAGGTTCAGAATGTCCACCGAAGATGCCATGGCATTAAAAACAGCAAGGAAAAAAAGCAATCCGGTCATTAGACCCGATAGGGCAAAAACCAAAGGCAGGAGGAAGGACAGGAAAACAAATGGGGCAATGGTAATTATGACAAAATTGGTTCTGGTCAATGTTTCGGTTGTGAACACAAAAGCGCCGTTCACAGATATACCCCAGCAGGTTTTATCGGAAGAAATGAAATTCGGAATAAACAGGGCATGCAAAAATTCATGAGCTGCCAAAAGTATAAAAAAGCTCGCCAGGACTGTAACGATTGAAACAATATTAATTTCAAAACTCACAGCCTGACTTTTTATTATTGAGGTAAGCGGGTCATAAAAAGGTTTTATGGCAAGAAAAGTTACAATGCCGTTGACCGCCATCAAGGGTATGGAACATAGGATGGAATACAACAGATTCGGGGGCTCCTTTACCCTTTTCCAGCCTTCCGCCATCAGCCTTGCCGACATTTCGCCATCTGCGGAAGGGATTCTTTTAATAAATTTCATCGATACCTCCCAATGCAAAATATTAGGCTTACAGAGGCAGTATCACGTCCTCCAGCTTTCTTTTAGGCACGTGGTGGACACCGCTTTCATCCCTCCAGTACCGGATGTTTCCATCTTCCTTTACTTGCTCCAGCGCCACAATTTCCTTCGGTTTTCCCAAAGCGATGACCAGCAGGAGCTCATACCTGTCCGGAATACCCAGCAGCTCTTTCAGGCTTTCCCGGTTGACCGACGCAAACATGCAGCCTCCCAGGCCCTTTTCGCAGGCTCCCAGAAGAATGCTCTGGCACGCGATTCCATGGTCCCAGAATACATTCTTGCTTATCTCCCTGTCTCCCAGCATCAGAACATAAGCCGAAGGCTTTTCCCCTTCTTCCGGCCCGTCCCAATCCGCCAGGTAGCCGGCCCACTTCAGGTGCTGGAAAATCAAAGCATTTTTCTCCGGCTCATTGGAGAGAACATACTTCAAGGACTGCAGATTGGCTCCCGACGAAGACAATCTGGCCAGATCGACCAGCTCTTCGAGGGTACTGCGCTCAATGGCGGCCTCCTGGTAAAACCTCCTGTATGTCCTGTTTTTTGCAACAAGTTCTTTCAGCATCATAAAAATACCTCCTCTGTAGAATAATAAGCATGTAGAACTCTTCAGGCAATTGCCACGATCATCAGGATTAGAATAATTACCGGAGATATATACCAGGATGCCCTTTGCATCGCCAGGTAAAAATCCGACGGTTCAGGGTCCCTCACCTCCAGAAAATTTCTCATGGTGAAGAAAAAAAGCGGGAACTTGATGTCGATTGCCGTAAAAACAAATATAACAAGCGCGATGATCAAAAACTCATATTTTCCGCGGATGGTATCATTTGCGAAGCTTGCCATGTCCGCCACATTTTTCAGGGAGACTGTGTACTCTGAAGTAAAGGGCGTTTCTCCATTTATGCGGATGTTGACAAAATCGTCCGGTATCATCGGATTCCCATCCTTGTCCAGCAAAAACATGCTGTCCTTTACGTATTGGCCCTCAAAAACGATGGTTCCCTGCTCATCCATGATGTTCTCGATGCCGGAATCCCGGTCGCCGGCAGTTTTAAAATTCACCGTGTACTGCCTGTCAATGTTGTTGGGCAGCCTGTAAACCACCTCCGCGCTGGTCTGACCGTTTTTTGTCCCCTTCACGGTGATGTGAATGCCACCATATGCACTTGTCCCCCTATAATGGCTGTCGGAAGCCACTACTTCTTTTTTCAGAAAGGTATCCTCAAAGTTTACTCCCGTTGTAAAAAAGCCTTGAAGTAAACTCCCAGCAAAGCTACCAGCATGGCCGACAGCACAACCTTTAACAACAGGCTTTCTGAAATCAATTGTTTGATCTTTTCAACCGTCATCGTCTGACCTCTGTATGATGTGGAATGCCCTATAAATAATATACCTTTAAAATGTCAATTTGTCTTGCCATATTCATAATATCCTCTCTTCCGCTGAATATCAACAAACCTGCCGGATGCATATGGATTGACATGAATATCTCGTTTTCAATGCACCTTGCTGCATACGTTGCCAGCCTCGTTCCTTTGTCCCTGTCAAAGGTGGATATGGCTTTTATCAGCCCTATGGTGCCGATGGATATCAGGTCGTCACAGTCATTGCCCGTTGCGTTGTACTTCTTTACAATGTGAGCGACGAGGCGGAGATTCCGCTCGATCAATATATTTCTGGCCTCTTCGCATCCGTTTTTGTACATTTCTACATATTTCTGCTCTTCTTCAGGTTGTAAGGGTTGGGGGAAGGAATTTGCATTTGAGACATAGCCGACAAGGAAAAAGATATTATTGATAGCTTCAAACAGTGTTGAAAATAGTGGCAACAAAAAAGGCACCTCCAAAAATAGGCTACCTTATAAATATATGTTTACAAGGAATATGAAGTGCCTGTACAGAATAATATATTATTTAAAAAATTTTTTATACCCGGAATTTTGATACCAGGCCGATAAGATTTTCAGAATATTTTTTCGATTTATCCGCCTGTGCCAGCAGTTCGTTGGATTTCTCCGTAATCAGCATGGTTTTCTGGGTGATGTTGGTGGTGCCCTCCGCCCCTTCATTGGCCGCCCCGGTGATCTCTTCCACCGCCTTCATCACATTCTGGATGGAGGCGTTCAGCTCTTCCGCCGTGGAACTGAGGTCGGAAACCAGTATATCCAGGTTTTTGGCATCTTCGTTATACTCGTCGGATGCTTTCAGCATCAAAGTGTAGTCGTCTTTGACATTCACCGCCATAAAGTCCATGAGCTGGGTTGAGGTGCTGGACAAATTGCCAACGGAACCGATGACAATCTTAATGATATTCTGAATTTTACCGGCAGTATTTTTTGAATCCTCCGCCAGCTTTCTGATCTCCTCGGCAACCACAGAAAAGCCTTTGCCCGCTTCACCCGCCCGTGCCGCTTCAATCGCCGCGTTCAAGGCCAGCAGGTTGGTCTGGCTGGTGATTTGCATAATGGCGTCCGTCAGCTCATTGATCTGGGCTACGGATTTTGATTCCTCCAGGGCTTGGTCCAGTCTTTCCTTTGTTTCCCTAAGGATTGAACCGCTGTTTTCCACCGTAGAAACAAGGTTGGTCTTCAGCCTGCTCGCCCTGCCGCTTATTTCCCTGACCGACATGGCTCCCTCCTGGGCTTTGACCCCGATGGATTCCACCGCAGTCACGATTTCTGCCATGGTGGCATTCATCTCCTGGGTCGACGCCGCCGTTTCCTCCATTCCTGCGGCAATCTCTTCCGTCGTGGCAAAAACGTCTTCGATGTGCGCATTCAGAGAAGACATGTTCTCACCAACAATGTTTGCAGAGGCACCCACATTGTCGGATTCTTCAATAACCCCGTGGATAAAGCTTTTGACCTGCAGGGACATTTCATTCAATGTGTTTGCCAGCAATCCGATCTCGTCTTTGGAATTCAATTTTATTTCCTGTATGGTAATCTGCCCGTCTTCATTTTTCTCAAAGGCCTTCACCAGTTTGATGATGGGATCGGATATCTTTTTGCTGAAAATCAACCCGAATATGCCGACAGCCACGATGGAGACCAGTACAAAGAGTGAAACGGCGATGATGTTTATTTTCAGATTGCCGCTTAAATCCGCGCCTCTGGAATCCACCAGCCAGTTGATGTCATCCACGTAATTGCCTGTGCTGACCACCCAGTTCCAGGGTTCAAACAAACCCGAATAGGCTCTTTTGGGGCTCAATTTTCCGGTACCGGTGTCCTGGGGCTTTTCCCACATAAAATCCGTATACCCGGAATTTTTATTCTCCAGTGCCGCCTCCAGAACCTCTTTAATTAGCTCTACGCCGTTCTGGTCCTTGAGGCTGCTCCTGTCCTGTCCTTCCTGCTCCGGGAGTATGGGATGGGCTATGAGGATGCCTTTTGTGTCGTCAATCCAGAAGTACCCATCCTTACCGTAGCGCAGCTTCTTGATTGTGTTTATTGCCGCTTCCTTGGCCTCCTCCTCCGTCAATTTGCCTTCCTTATATGTATCATAGTATGTTTGCAGTACCGAAAGTGCAGTTTGGACTTCACTCTTGATCATATTATCATAATCGTCGAATAATAATTTTTTTATAGCGGAGGTTTCTGTCTTGTTCAACTGCACAAGATTGAAAATGCTATAGGTTCCGGATAGTACTAGAAATATTGAAGATGTAATTAAAAACGATAACAGCAGCTTGTACTTTAGCTTTCTCATGCTAATCCCCCCTAGTAAATTTTAGATGAATCACGGTTGAGAATTGTCGAATAATATCGCATATTGTAAATTATACTACTTTTGCATGGCATATGATATAAATTTAACAATTTTTTAGCAAAAAAATAGAAGGCAGGTGATTTCTTCCTGCCTTCTGCTGTGATTATTCTCTACCCGTAAAACGCAATGCAGCTATCCTGTTATTTTGTCTCAAAAACACAGTTGACTACAGCCATGATCTCCTTCTCGATGGAGGAGGTGTCGTTTATGCCATAATCGGATATTTCATTGGAATAGAGGGGCGTAATCTGGAAAACCCCCATTTTTGCCGAACTGAGCTTCTTTAGCTGTGTCCCCGACTTCTCCGCAATCTGCTGGGCCCGGTTCCTGGCATCCTCTGTGGCAAGAGCCAGCATATCCACCTTCAAGTCCGCAATCTTCGTATAGAAATACTGGGGTGGAATGGACTGGAACTGGACCCCGTCATTGATAAGCTTGGTGGATTCCCTGGAGATGTCGGTGATCTTGTCCACCTCGGAAGACCGCACCTCGATTTCCTGGTTCAACCGGTAGCTTTCCACAGCGCTTGACATCATGCCGTTGGGAAGTACTACGCGGTTCTCAATGGTGGTAATGGGGTTCACCTTCATGTCCTTCTCCTGGATACCGCTGTCGGTCAGGTACTTGGTCACCTTTTCCATGTCCTTCTTCAGCTTGTTGTAAGCCGTGCTGATATCCGGCGACTGGGCGGAAAAGCTTCCCTTCCACACAATCAAATCGGACTTGATCTGTTTTTTCGCGGAACCCGTCACCGTTACCGTGTTCTGACGGGCCTTTGACTTGACGAAGCCATAGGTTGCGATGGATGTGGACAGCACCAGGGAAAGTGCCAGTATAAGGGCGACAACCCATGAAAACCGTTTCCTCACTGTATTTTCCATATGTATTCAATCCCCTTAATACCAAAATATACAATTATTATACCATTATGCCTTTGGTACTTCAAGCAATGCCCACAAAAGCAATTCGCCAAATTAATTTAGTCATGTTGAAAAAATAACTTCCCGTATCATTTCGCTACACCGCGTATCCTTCCGATAAGCGGCCCGCGAAAAACGGGAACTAATTTTTCAATCATGCTTTAGAGAATCGCTGAGCCTCCTGATTTCAGTGCGCGGCGCAAACCGGACGCATCGATTTCACAAACGGAGCTGTTATGATTCAAAGCCAGATATGCCGCCACCCCGGCTGCTTCTCCCGTCTGGTTCAGGTTCACCATGACCCTGGCAGCGCCAAAAGCACCTTTGTCTGCGTCCAGCATTCTTCCGCAGCACAGGACATTTTTCGAACCCAGAGGTACGATGGAACGGTACGGGATTTGATAATACGTAGGATTTTGAGCCGTTTCCTCCCGCCAGCGTCCGACGGTCTTGGGATAACCGCTTCTGAAATAGACCTCGGTGCCGTCCAAATACCGGAAGGTCACCCCCGGTTTGTCGTCATGGTGGATATCCACACGGTAAGTCCCGTTTGCGATGGCATCCGGGAACCGGATGCCCCGCAGGACATCCACCTCCGTCAAACGGTAGAGGCACTGAATGTGCCTGGTTTCCCGGATACCGATATAGGAGCTGAGCCCCAGAAGAACGATCCTGGCCTCCTTTGGCCCGTATTTGCGCACCATGTCCATCACTGCGCGGACCTGCCGGCGTCCTTCCATTTCGGCCCGGGTCAGCGACGCTCCTTCCGCGCAATCCACGCCGAAGACCCGCGTAATCGCCTGAAAAGTAATGCCTTCGGCGCCGGGAATTTCCGAACTCCAGCCCCAGCCCTCGGGAAGGCCGAATTCCTCACCGTACCTCAGCAAGGCTTCTTTTAAATCAAACCCTCCTACGGAGGCCATCCCGTACAATTCCGAGTCGAACCCCACGATTTTGGCACCCGTTGTAGGAGGCTGCCGCACTTCGGGGACTATCCCCGTCAACCCCATCCGTATGCATACGTCCCCATCCCCGGTGGCATCAATGAAAAGCTTTGCTTTGATGGCCCCCCGTCCGGATTTGTTTTCGACCAGCACTGCCGTAAGCCTCCCATCCTCACCTGCCGTGGCTGCAAAGGCGGTATGCAGGTAAGGTTTGACCCCCGCTTCCCGGATCAGTTCATCCAATTCGATCTTTAATTCTTCGGTGTTTAAGAAAAAAGCATCCAGCTGTTTTTCCTTGATGATGACGGCATTTCTTTTTTCCAGGCGTTCTACCACCTCTCCGGTCAGGCCTGCAATCACCTGCTGCCTGTATTCCGTGTCCATCAGGCTGTGCCAGATATTGACCATGCCGGAGGTAGCCACACCGCCGAAACAATTCTGTTTTTCCACAATGGCAACCTTTGCCCCCAGCCTTGCAGCCCTTACCGCCGCAAACACACCGGTACAGCTTCCGCCCAGCACGCAAACGTCAACATCGTCAATGACCGGAACATTTCTTGCTTCTTCTCTGATAAACTCCATCCTGTCTCCTCCTTCCAAATTACCCCTTGATGCCCGAAGAGGCCACCCCTGCGACAAAGTATTTCTGCCCTGAAATGAATATAATGAACATCGGGATCAGGGAACAAACGGCTGCAGCCATCATCGGCCCATATTGGGTTCCGTATTCATCAATAAAGTTGTTCAAGCCCAGGGGGATGGTGAAAAGCTTCTGGCTGGTCAGGAATATCAACGGATTTTCATAGTCATTCCAGGTCCAGGTAAAAATCAATATCACCATGGTGACCAGCGCCGGCTTTGTCAGAGGCATGATAATCTGGTACCAGATTCTGAACTCTCCGGCCCCGTCCAGCTGGGCAGATTCTGAAAGCGCAAAAGGAATCTGCAGATAAAACTGGCGCATGAGAAAGGTACAGAATACGTTGAACAACCCCGGTAAAATCAACGCCCAGTGGGAATCCAGGATACCCATCAGGTTAAAGAGCACAAACCTGGGGATCAAGGTCACCTGGGTAGGAATCATCATCGTTGCCAAAAACAGCAGAAAGATGGCGTCTCTCCCGGGAAACTGCAGCCTTGCAAAGCCGTAGGCCGCCATGGAACTCACCATAACGGCACCCACCACCGTAACCAGGGTTACCAGCAAAGAGTTGAAATAGAATATGTGAAAGGGATGCCTCCCCATCCAAACCTCCGAAAAATTGTCCAGGATGGGGGTTTTCGGTATCCAGGCCACCGGAAAGTCAAAAATCTGGGTATTGGGCTTAAAGGATGTGGACAGCATCCAGAGGAAGGGAACGATCCAAATGATGGCCATAACTGCGGTTAAAAGGCTCACTGTAATATTTCGGATTTTGCTCATGTCAAATCTCTTATCCATAACGGTCTCCTCATTTACATATAACTGACCCATTTCTTTTGCCCTCTCCACTGGACAAGCGTGATTGCAAAGATGATAACGAACAGCAGCCAGGCCATCGCGGCTCCATAACCCATGCGATAATGCCTGAAGGCGGTAATAAATATATAATAAACCAGTACGTAGGTTGAATCGCCGGGTCCCCCCTGGGTCATGATATTGACCGGGCCAAACACCTTGAAGGAATTTATCAACGTAATAATGACGACAAAAAAGGTGGTAGGAGATATGCAGGGCAGCGTAACACTGAAGAATTTCTGCAATGCATTGGCCCCATCCATCTGTGCCGCTTCATACAGTTCCTCCGGAACTCCTTGCAGACCGGCCAGGTAGATCACCATTACATAACCCACATTGATCCAAATGGTCACGATCATGATGGACGGCAGCGCCCAGGCACCATCGGTAAGCCAGCCGGGCACGGAAGACACTCCCAGGTTTGCCAGCAGCATGTTGATAGGTCCGCTGTCCCGGTTGAATAATGCCATCCACACAATACAGATTGCAACGATATTGGATACATAGGGAAAGAAGAACATTCCCCGCAGAACCGATTTCCCGATCAGCTTTCTATTTAAAAGCAGTGCCAGCATCAACGATAACGCCACGATAAAAAGCACAGTAAAAAGTGAAAATACAAGGTTGTTTGCCAGAGACTTCAATACAATTTCGCTTTTGGCCATTTCCTGGAAGTTTTTCACCCCGATAAACCGTATGCCCGAGATTCCCGAAAAAAGATTCCATTCGCAAAAGGACAGCAGGAAGGAAAATACCACCGGCAGCAGCACAAAGATCAGAAAACCGAGCAGGTTGGGAAGAATGAACATATAGCCCGTCAAATATTTTTTTATATTTCTCTTTGATACCATGAAACCCACTCCATTTCTTTTATAAAATGAAGGGGCAATTTTCATTGCACCCTTCATAAAATCAGTTCACTTTCCTATTTGTTTCTATTTTCAGTGATCTCCTGCGCCTGCTTCTTCATACTGTCGATGGTCTGGTCCACCGTTTGCTTTCCTGCCAGGCATTTCTCCACCTCACGGGTAAACATGGTGGCTACTTCATTTCTGGCCGGTGTCAAAGGCGTTGTAAAGAAGGCGCCCGTTGCTGCAGTATCCCCTACGAATACCCTTTTGAAGGATTCAAGGTCGATTTTCTTCTTAACCGCATCGGTATCCAGGAGCGCCGCTTCCATCTTGGACTTGTCTGCCGCGGTATAGGAAGGAATTTTACCGAAAGGCACCGCATAGGTAGGGAAGCCCTCTGTCACCCACCATTTCATGAAAGTCCACGCCGCATCCTTGTTCTGGCTCATTTTATTGATGGAGACCACAGCGTCCACCGCGCCGGCAGTGTTGTAATAGTTGCTCTGGCCCTTATCCCATTTAGGAACGGGGGCAAAGGCGGAAACAAAATCATGGGGGTAGTTCTTATCATCCTTGACATACCGCAGAAGGAAGCTCCCGGCCCAAGCCATGGCCACCTTTCCTTTAAAGTACATGTCCTGGGCGGTCAGCTTTTGAGTAATTACATCTGCAACGGGAACCCAGGATTTGTCGACAACTTCCATGTCATAGCGCATTTGCAGTACTTTTTTGAAATATTCGTTTTCCAGGTTAAAGGACATTTTTTCAGAATAGGAATCCGGCCCGAGAACCGAAAAAGCCGGTCTCATCCAGTTGTCCGACCATCCCGGGTACATAAAGGCACCGTAAACCTTATTTGCCCCGGTCCCTGAGGTCAGCTTCCCGGCAATTTCCTTAAATTCGCTGATGGTCCAGTCTGTAGGAATGGGAATGCCGGCCTTGTCGAACATGGTTTTGTTCAACCATAGAAAGTCTGCCGGATTGGTATCGGGGATACCGAAAACCGTATCGTTGTATTTATAATATCCTGCACCGAACATCTTCTCAACGTCCATGTTGTCCTTTTTCAAGTAGTCCGTCAATGGATGCGCCATACCGGCGGTGATCCGTGCCACGGAGCGGTCGGCGCCATGGCTGGTGAACAGATCGCAGTTCATCCCCGAAAGAAGCGCTGTATCCAGCTTTGTGTTGCCGCTCTCGTCATTGACGTACCGGACATATTCCACCTGAATATCGGGGTTTTGCTTGTTCCACGCATCGACGGCATTCTGTGGACCGGATTCAGCCGGGATCCCTCCCCAGAATGAAATCTTCACCTGTTTCTGCGGCTCGGCGGCCTTTTGGGTATCCGAAGGCTTTTGTTCTGCCGCAGGAGTCTTTCCATCAGAACCGCAGCCCGCAAACACGGAGGTCAGAAGAGCCAGTACTAATATTAAACCTGCAATTCTTTTCATGTTGTTGTTTCCTCCTTTGATATGGTTTGATTTGATAGTTCAATTATAGAGCCTCCGGGTACGCCAAAAAATAAAGCCTGCTTTGTGAAATTTGTAATTTTCTACAATGATAAAAGCTGCCTTTCCCTTCTTCGGCAGCCTTTATAAATTTCTACCAGATCTTTATAAATTTCCACTTTACACTTTTATCCTTTTTCTGTACTCGATGGGGCTGACCCCCGTATATTTCTTGAAAACATTGCTGAAATAGTAGATGTTTTCATACCCCACCTTCTCTGCAATCTCGTTGACCCGGGCACCGGAGTTCCTCAGCATTTCCTTTGCCCTCTCAATACGGTACTTGGTGAGGTATTCTGTAAAAGCCTCTCCCACTTCCTTTTTGAACAGGTGGCTTAAATAGTTTTCACTCATGCTTACATGCTGTGCGACCCGCGTAACGGTGAGATTTTCGTGATAGCGGGATACGATCAGCTCCAGCGCCTTGCGGATCTCTTCCCGCTGCATGGAAGTCTTCAGTGGGGAGACCGCACCGAAAAAGCTTTCGGCCAGGGACGGCAGCCACACCCTCAAGTCTTCAAAGTATTCCATTTCTCTTGCCGTGTGCTGGGGCATATTTCCATCGAGAAAGGGAACCTCCTCCAAATTTTTATCAAATATTTTCAATTCCTTCGAGAGCAGGAAAAAGATGTCGTCCAGTGCCCTGTGAATGGCCTCCTGGGTATAGTTTCCGCCGCTTTGAATCCTGTCAAGGAAGGCCGCCAGAATTTCTCCGGCCTCCTGGGCCTGGTTGAGCTCGATGGCCAACTGCAGGCTTTCTTCCATTTCCGTCGTAAATAACATCCTTTTATCTGTAATTTCGGGTTTTGGAATATCTGCGTAAAAGCAAACCGTCTCTTTCCCGAGGAAAAACTTCCTGCCCAGCGCTTTATAGGCCTGTGAAAACGCCGGATTGAGCATTGCTGGATTTTCGTGACCCTCGCTGATTCCCAGAGACAGCGTAATCTGCATATATCTTTTGACCGCCTGTTGAAGGTTGCCTGCCATTTGCCCCAAAATGCTCCGGTCCCCGCCCTTGTGATTAATGACGGCGGCAAAGCGGCCTTCTTCCAGAGCAAAGGAATCTCCGCAGGCATAATCGTTGATGACATTATTGATAATGCTGTTTACCGTATTGTTGAGCAGTGCCTTGTCCGCAAATCTTCCCTGCCGGTGGAGGTCGGAATAGGAATCGATGCGCAGGGCGAAAACAGCGATGCCCTCCTCCCTTACTCTTGTTCCCAGGGCCTTCTGTTCTTCCCACACCGGTTCACTGAATTGATAGAGCAGCTTGAGCCAGTTTTCCTGCATGCGCTCATCCCTGGCGGGAGCCTGGGTTCTCTGGGAGGTTTCAAGTTCATTCCTTAACTCCGCCAGCATGTGCAACAGTTTTTCCGGATTTAAGGAAAGCTTCAGCAGATAATCATGGGCTCCCAGTTTTAAGGCTTCCCGCACATACTCATAGTCATCGTGGCAGCTCAGAACGATGGATTTGACCTGAAGTTTCCGTTTTTTTATTTCTTCCAGCAGTTCAATGCCATCCATCTCCGGCATTTTAATGTCGGTGAGCAAAATATCCACATTGCCTTCCATCAGTTTGGCAAGGGCCTCTTTTCCATTGCTGGCTTCCCCGGCGATTTCAAAGCCGTGGGTCTGCCAGTCAACCGCCGACCGCAAGCCCACCCTTATCAGTATCTCATCATCTACAATCAATATTCGCGTCATACTTTATTTTCCTCTCTTCCCAGGGGCATTCGAACTTCAACCTCGGTATACTCCCCCCGCACGCTTCTTATGCTGAGCCCGTATTTTTCCCCGAACATCAGTTGAACGCGTTTATGGACATTTTGAACTCCGATACGGCTGAAGCGGTTCCGGTATTCATCGGTCCGGTTGTCATCAAGGATTTCCCTGAGCCTTTGAGTTTCGATTCCCGCACCGTTGTCATACACCGTAAGCAGGATATCCTCCCCTTCCTTTACCGCACGGATTTCTATTTTTATGTTACCGGCCTTGTCTTCCTTCAAGCCATGGATAATCGAGTTCTCAACCAGGGGCTGAAGGATCAGCCTAGGAATTTTCACGTTTTCCAGTTCCGCAGGGATATGGATGTGTTCTTCAAACCGCTGGTTATACCTTGCCTTTTGGAGCTGCAAATAGCTTTTTAGATTCTCCACCTCATCTTTTAAGGTGATCAGCGCCTGAATATCCTTGACGCTCATTTCCAGGATACGCCCCAGTGCTTCTATGAGGCTGGCCACATTGTTTGCCTGGCTGATAATGGCAGTCCACTTGATGGTATTCAGGGTGTTGAATAAAAAGTGAGGATTGATTTGGGCCTGCATCACTTCCAGCCGCAGCGCCTCTTCCTTTTTTTGCTTTTCCTGGATGTTGGCAATCAGGGCATTGATGTAGCGCAACATGCTGTTAAAGCCATGGCCCAGTTGGGCCACCTCGTCCATCCCCTTCACCGCCAGGGTAATGTCAAGATTCCCCTCTTCAACGGATTTCATGGTTCGTTGCAGCTTCTTTAAGGGCTGGGTAATACTGAAGATAATTAAAGCAGTAACCAGGATGAATACCACCGAAATCATGATAATAAAGAAAATATTACTATTCCGGTTCGAAAGCAAGTCCATGAAAAGGGTATCATACTCACTGACTTTAATCACCTTCCAGCCGGTCACTCCAATGGAGGCATAGCTGATAAACTTCATGGAACCGTCCACTTTTTGAATAAAGGAGTCCTGGCTTCCGGAAAAAATTTTGTCCGCATAGGGATAACCCTTGATGTTTTCTCCCACAAGGGCCGGGTTGCTATGGCTTATGATATTTCCTTCCTGATCGGTGATATAAAGCTCTTCACCGGGATCTCCCTGCCGCAATAACTTTTTTCTGAATTCCTCCTCCGAAATGCTGATGGTAATAACCCCATATCCGCCCTGGGACCTGCTTCCCTTAATGAGGCGGGACAGCGTAATCAAAGGCCCGGTCCCCGTTTCCTCCGTCCGGACAAAGTCAGTTTGCGGTGCAATCCACAACATGTATCCATTTAATTCTATCGTCTCTGACAGCCAATCGCTTTTTCCATATTTCTCATAGTTATCCGTATCCCTTTTGGTACCCGAGGCAAACATGTTTCCATAATTGTCAAATACACAAATAAAAGGTGTGAAATTCTGCAGAATGGTGTTTTTGGCTTTATCCATCTGTTCACTCACAAGCCGGTGGTGGTTGTATTGTACCTCCGGATTTTGGTCCCACCCTTCCGACAGGATATCAATGATTTGCTTGTCCAGGGTAAACATGTTCGATGCGTTGATCATCGCCTCCAGGGTTGAATTGACGCTTCCTCCCAGCTCTCTGAGGATTTGTGCGTGGGACTGGCTGATTTTGTCCTGTATGAACTTTTCCGAGTTTTTAAACGATATATAAGTGATGGACAGCATGGGTATCACAATCAAAAGCAGAATTGCCAGCAGCATCTTTGTTTGTACGCTCTTAAAACTCAGGAGCTTTTGCAGCGACCTCTCCCTCAAAATCCACGTCTCCTTTTATTTTGCGGTAATCAGAACACCAGCAAGTTATTGCCTGTACCTTTATTATATCATGAATTCTTTTTTTGGGGACAGTCCTCAACTTTTATATCGGCGGCAAGGAAAGTTGAGAACGGCCCCCGTATCAGGCATGTGCGTTTCGGCACAAGCTGAAAATCTCGCACGGACCTTAATTCCTCCGGAGTCGTTTGACATATGCTCCATTGGGGACTACAATAGAAATATAGGAATTAAAATAATCCTGGAAGGTGATGGGCATGAAAAAACAGAAAAAATATGCGGAGCTGGTGCTGGAAGTCAGGCGCAGCTGGCAGATAAATCCGGTAACAAGAGTGCATGACAGCGAAGCGAAAAAAGATAAGAAGAAACAGCGCAGGGAAGCGAAAAAATCCTGCAGGAGCTTTTATAAAGACGACCTGCAGGATTTTTCATATGTTTTTCTTTCTTCCCTTTTGCCCTTCAATACCCTTTCTTTATAATCTCCGACGCTATTTCCGCAAAGATGGGAGCCGCATCTTGCCCTCCGCTCCTTCCGTTTTCAATGAAGACGGCAACGGAATACCGCGGGTCCCTTTTGGGAAAATATCCGGCAAACCATGCCTGGACCACCTTTTCCCCATTGATTACCTGTCCGGTTTCCGCAGTGCCCGTTTTTCCCCCGGCGCCGCCATATTCATCGATGTTGGCTTTGGTCCCGGTGCCGCTTTCCAGTACCTCTTCCATGAGCTTCTTCAGGCTGTTTGCCGTGGTTCTGGAAATAATCCGCGTACCTTCCTGATACCTCAGGTCCTTCACTTTGTTGCCTTCCCGGTCTACGATGGAGTCGATGATGTTTACCCTGTTCTTGATGCCCCCGTTGGCCACCGTGGCCACCATGTCCGCCACCTGTAACGGAGTGGCCATCATGTTTCCCTGACCGATGGACATGTTTGCGATCTCCCCGTCGGTATACCTTTTACCGGCTTCCGGAAGGGCCCCCGAAGCCTCATCCACACCCATATCCCTTATTCCTGTGGCCTGCCCCAGTCCGAAGCTTTTTGCCATATTGATTATTTTTTCACTGCCCATATTGATTCCCAGCGATATAAAATAAGAGTTGCAGGACTGGGAAAAGGCATCCAGCATATCCACCTTCCCATTTCCTCCCTTTTCATAGGAAGAGCATTTGAATTCCTTGTCCCCGATCATCACGGATCCGGTGCATTCAAAATCCCCCTCCAGCAGCTTTCCGTATTCAAAGGCACAGGCCGCGTCAATGATTTTGAACACCGAACCCAGGTCGTAGGAGGCCACCGCCCTGTTGAAAAGCTCGTTGTTTGCGCTGGATAGGTACCGTCCCACGTCATAGGGGTCAAAATCTGGTTTGCTGGACATGGCAAGAATATTGCCCGTTGCCACGTCCTCGACCACCACGGCCCCCTTTATCCCGTTTTTGTCCAGAACCTCTTCCACAATTTTTTGAATGTGGTAGTCCAGGGTGAGCTTTACATTGAGCTTTCGTTCGTCCATCTCCGGTTTCTGTACCCTGTAGCCGATCCCCCTGATGAGGTTGTTTTTTGCATCCGTCATAACGCTCATGGTATTGTCCTTATCATATTTGAGGAAGTTTTCATAGGACTTTTCAATGCCCGTCTCTCCGCACTGGTCAATTTTATTTAAATAGCCAAGGACATGCTTTGCCAGGGTACCCTCATCATATCGCCTGAGGGAATGCACCACCGATACCCCTTCAACATCAAGGGCCTTTACACTTTCAATCTTTTCCGCATCTGCCTGCATGACGATGGGTTCCCGCCTGGATTCCAGTTCCCGCGAAAGGTAGATGCTCTTAATACCCAGTATCTCTGCGATTTTCTCCACTTCCTCCTTTTTATCCCTGAGGAATAGCGGTTTCAAAACCAGGGAGGACTTTTTGCTCCTGTCGGTAAAAGGGATTCCGTTAGTATCCAGAATGTCTCCCCTGGGCTTTTCTATTTTTGCATTGGATATTCTCTGGAGGGAAGCTGCCTTTGACAGCTTTTGCCCGTCAAAAATCTGCAGGTAGAAGAATCTGCCCACCAGCAGAATAAAAAGTGATAAAAATGCGATAAAAAGCAGTCCCGCTCTTTTTCCGGCCATAAAAGAACCCCCTTTTCTACTAATTTTCTCTTTGAAAGGGGGCTTTTATACAATTCCAATATATTTATTTTCGTACTACTTTGACAGACTGGTTTCTCTCTATGAGGAGTACTTCTTGCCATGGTACAATCGGATCGTTGTCAGAAAATCGTCAGATGCGAGGAGAACAAGGCGCAAAGTGCCGCGAGGAACGGAGCGTATGTTTTATACGTGAGTACCGAGCAAGCTTTGCAACGCAGTTATCCGACGCATATCACGATTTTCTAACTCCCTTTGCGGCGGAGCAGGGTAAATGGCTCCACCTCCCGGTCCATCGCCATATATACCGTCATCTGGGGGTGGGGAGCCACCTCGATGTCTTCTCCCTCCGCGTTTTTCATGCCCCTTATCTGCTGGATGAAATAAGGACCCTTGGGATTGACCACTTCAATTTCTTCCCCCTCAAACATCCTGTTGCGCTGTTCAACGGTGACGATGCCGGTGGATCTGTCGTATGCGGTGACCATGCCCACAAAGTCATAATCCCTTATGTAGGAGCTTGTGTGGTAAATCTGCCCTTCACCCTTAGGCCTGTCAAAATAGAAACCCGTTGTAAATTCCCGGTGGCTGGCCTTGGAAACCTCCTCAAGCCACTCCTCCCTGAAACGGTATTGCTCCGGATTCTCATAGTAAGCGTCGATGGCTTCCCTGTAAGCCTTGACAACGGTGGCCACATAGAAGGAGCTCTTCATCCTGCCTTCGATCTTCAAGCTGCTGATGCCCGCCTTCACAAGGTCAGGCACATGTTCGATCATGCAAAGGTCCTTTGAATTGTAGATAAAGGTACCTCTCTCGTTTTCAAATACAGGCATATACTCACCGGGACGCTTCTCTTCAACCAGATGGTACTTCCACCGGCAGGGATGTGCGCATTGGCCCCTGTTGGAATCCCTTCCCGCCATGTAATTGCTGAGCAGGCACCTGCCTGAATAGGAGATGCACATGGCACCATGGACAAAGGCTTCCAGTTCCATATCCGCAGGCACTTTTGCCCGGATTTCCCCGATTTCTTCAAAGGACAGCTCCCTGGCCAGCACAATCCTTTTCACCCCATGATTGTACCAGAAGCTGGCGCTCCTCCAATTGGTGTTGTTGGCCTGGGTGCTCAAATGGAGCTCCATGTCCGGGGCTTCTTCCTTTACGATGGAATAAACGCCCGGGTCCGACAGAATAATGGCGTCTACGCCCAGCTTTGCAGTGTCCCTCACATAAGCGGGCATTCCATCCAGGTCGGCGTTGTGGGGGAAAATATTCATGGTAATGTACACTTTCTTTCCCCTGGCATGGGCAAATTCGATTCCTTCTTCCATCTCCGCCGGACTGAAATTTTCGGCAAAGGCCCTCAGGCCGAATTCCTCTCCGCCCATATATACCGCATCGGCGCCATAGATAATTGCCATTTTGAGTTTCTCCAGACTTCCCGCCGGTGCCAGCAGTTCAACCTTGTTCATACAGCCTCCCTGTATCTTTCCTACCCGAATTTTTTCCCCGTTCATTTCCTGTAACTGATTGCCACCCCGTCCCCGATGGGCACGATGCTGGTTTCCAGCTCTTCCGCATGGCAGATGGTGTCAAGATAATCCCTCATCCTCTTTACGATGGTTTTCTTTCTCCTGACCACCAGTTCATCACTGGCAATCATCCCCTTGTAAAGCACATTGTCGGACACCAGCAGCCCCCCTGGCCTGAGCATCCTCAGGCATTCCGGCAGGAATTCCCCGTACTGGCCCTTTGCCGCATCAAGAAAAATCATATCATACTTTTTGTTGAGGCACCGGAGAACCTCCAGCGCATCCCCGGCAATGATGTTCACCCTGTCTCCCAGGGAAGCCTTCTTTATATTTTCCCTGGCCCGGTCGATCATCAGCTCATACCGGTCGATGGTGTCCAGTTTCCCTCCAGGTGCGAGAAATGTGGACATGAGAATGGCGGAATAGCCGATGGCCGTTCCCACCTCCAGAATCCTTCCGGGCTTTTGCATACTGCCCAGCACCGCAAGCAGCCTCGCCACTTCCGGATGGATGATGGGCACATGATTGGCTTTTGCAAAATCCTCAAGCTCCGCAAGGATTCCACCGTTGGGTTTTATGGTTTTTCTTATGTAATCGTTGACGTATTCATAGCATATCATAGTCAAATCTCCATGGTCCGGTCATCCAGACTGCAAAAATGTGAGGCTGCAGGCCTCACATTCCTTTTATTATATATTCAGTTCACGCCATACTTCTTCGTTGCGGCCTGGTGCTCCTTGTATGTCTTGGAAAACTGATGGGTCCCGTCTCCCCTGGCCACAAAATACAGGTAATCCGTCTTTTCCGGATACAAAGCCGCCTCGATGGCAGCCTGTCCCGGAGAACAGATGGGTCCTGGAGGCAGGCCTTCATTTTCATAAGTATTATAGGGACTCGGTATCTTTGTATCCTTCTCGGATATTACCTTCTTATAAACGCCTTCCTTGTTATAGATGATGTACTGTATGGTTGCACAGGACTGCAGCTTTCTCAGCGTCTTGTCCTTGCTCTTCAGCCTGTTGTAAAAAACGCCTGCGATGGTCTTCCGGTCTTCCGCCGTAGCGGCTTCTTTTTCAATGATGGAGGCCAGAATCACGATCTGGTCCACCGTCATTTTCATTTCCTGGGCTTTTTTATAGTACTCCGGCTTGAACTTGTCCCCAAAATTCTTCAACAGCTTATTTATTATTTCCTTTTCTCCGTCTTTCATGTCAAAATCATAGGTGTCGGGAAATAAATAGCCTTCAAACCGCAGTTCCCTTTTGGGCAGCCCTTCAAGGAATTTATAATCGAACTTTTCCGTATTCATCACCTGCAGGAACTTGTTCCGGTCAATGAGCTTCTTTTCAAGCAGTTTTCCCATGGTATCGTTGGCTGTCAGGCCTTCCATGAAGGTAATCCAGATTCTTTCAGGCTCCCCCGCCAGAACCATCATGATCTGTTCATAGTCCAGTTCGTCACTGAGGTAGTGGGTTCCTGCCCTGTATTTACCGTCATACCCGTTGATTTTGGACATAAGCTTAAAGATCATGGGATATTTTATGATGCCCTGGGCCTCCAGTTTTTTGGAAATGGTTTCCGTTACCGAGCCGGATTCCACGACAAATTCGATCCTCTTGTCCTCAGGGATCTGGGGAAGGGTTTTCTCGGCCTTCAACGTGTTCTGTTCCACCACATATTTGTAGGAGTAGACACTGCTGACCACCGTCACCAGGACAAAAACCAGGAATATTAGAATCCTCAAGGGAGCCTTATTTTTCCTTACCAGCTTTTTCTTTTTTACAGGACCCGTACTGCTTGTACTGATTTCGCTCATATTTTCACCACCACATCTAAAAGGTGAGGGCTATTGCTGCACTTTACTCTTGGCTTTTGCTCTCAATTCCGAATCCAGAATGCGCTTTCTCAGCCGTATACTCTTTGGCGTAATCTCCACAAGCTCATCGTCGGCAATGAACTCGAGGGACTGTTCCAGGCTCATGATCAAGGCAGGTGTAAGCCTTAGAGCCTCATCGGATCCGGATGCGCGCATATTGGTGACATGCTTTTTCTTGCAGACATTGATGACGATATCCTCAACTCTGGCATTTTCACCAACGATCATCCCTTCGTAAACCTTGGTACCGGGTTCAATAAACAGGGTTCCCCTGTCCTGGGCGTTGTAAAGTCCGTAGGTCACGGCCTCCCCGTCCTCCCAGGCGATCATGGAGCCTCTCTGTCTTCCGGGGATATCTCCCTTATAAGCTTCAAAGCCATGGAATATATGATTCATTATACCATTTCCTTTTGTATCCGTCAAAAACTCCGACCTGTAACCGATGAGGCATCGGGCCGGTATTTTGAATTCCAGCCTGGTATAACCCTGGTTGGCGGAATGCATGTTCACCATCTCCGCCTTGCGGGAACCCAGCTTTTCCATAACTCCCCCCATGAATTCTTCGGGTACGTCGATCATGAGGTATTCGATGGGCTCCAATATTTGTCCATCCTTTACCTTGTTGATGACGGTAGGTTTGGATACCTGGAACTCATACCCCTGCCTCCTCATGGTTTCAATGAGCACCGACAGGTGCAGCTCACCTCTGCCCGACACCTTGAAGGAATCGGGAGAATCGGTTTCTTCCACCCTCAAGCTCACATTCTTTTCAAGCTCTTTGAAAAGCCTGTCCCTTAAATGCCTTGAGGTGACATAGGTGCCTTCCCTCCCTGCAAAGGGGCTGTTGTTTACACTGAAGGTCATGGAGATGGTAGGTTCGTCAATATCCACAAAAGGAAGGGGTTCCGGATTTTCCACATCGCAGATGGTTTCACCGATGGTGATGTCTCCGACGCCCGCCACAACCACAATATCTCCGAAGGAGGCCTCTTCACATTCGGCTCTCCGGAGTCCCTGGAAGGTGTAAAGCTTGCTTATCTTGATCTGCTGCAGTCCGCCGTCCTTTTTGCATATGACGGCCTGCTGCCCGCTTTTCACGGTGCCCCTTTCCACCCTGCCGATGGCAACACGGCCGATATACTCATCATAATCGATGCTGGATACCAGCAGCTGTAAAGGCAGGTCGCCATAGCCCTGAGGTGCCGGAACCTTTTCGATGATCATGTCGAAAAGGGGTTGAAGGTCCTGCTTCTCGTCTTCCAGGCTATAGATTGCGTACCCCTCCCTGGAGGAAGCAAAGGCCACGGGAAACTCCAATTGGTCGTCATCGGCGCCAAGCTCGATAAACAGGTCCAGAACCTCATCCACAACTTCGTTGGGCCTGGCTTCGGGCCTGTCAATCTTGTTTACCACCACAATGGGCTTAAGGTTCAATTGCAGCGCCTTTCTGAGCACGAACCTAGTCTGCGGCATGGAGCCTTCAAAGGCGTCCACCAGCAGCAGAACGCCGTCCACCATCTTCAGCACGCGCTCAACCTCGCCTCCGAAATCCGCGTGGCCCGGAGTATCCACAATATTGATCTTCATACCTTTATAATTAACCGCAGTATTCTTGGCCAGGATGGTAATTCCCCTTTCCCTCTCAAGGTCGTTGGAATCCATGACCCGCTCCTGAACCTGCTCGTTTTCTCTAAAAATACCGCTTTGCCTCAGCATCCCGTCAACCAGGGTGGTCTTTCCATGGTCAACGTGAGCGATGATTGCTATGTTTCTAATGTCATTTCTTGTTTGTTTCACACATATTCCCCTTCTAATGCTTTTTTCAAGTCAACATTCTAATTCTAAAGTAAGGTATATGGCTTGTCAACTTAAAAAGTCTCCATATAGTATTTTTCTACGAAAAATATTGAAACATGCAGAAAATGCCCGTAAACACAAAAATCCCGGAGCAGCAACTGCGCCGGGAAAAATAAACTTAATCAACTAATTTTTTGTCGAAAACCTTATATTTAAAATATCTCATATTTCAACCGGTGTCAATGTTTCCCCTGTTCATCATTACAAACAGTCTTTACATAAATCGTTTAACAAGCCATAACACCCGGCGTCTATTTGAGTTCCACCACCGTGACTCCGCTCTCTCCCTCTCCGTACTTTCCCAGCCGGAAGGACTTCACATGCTTGCTGCTCTTCAGGAACTGGTGAATGCCACTTCTCAATACGCCCGTTCCTTTTCCGTGAATCACCGTAACCTCGCCAAGGCCGGCGATGCTGGCATCGTCGATGTATTTGTCCACGGTTTCGATGGCCTCCTCAAGGTTCAACCCCCGCAGGTCCACCTCCGTAGAAACGGTCCTGGCCTTTGAAGCTCCGATGGTTCCCATTCCCACCCTGTGGGCCTGATTTTTTTGCTCGTCTGCAAGCCGCAGATTCGTTATATGCACATTGATTTTCATGATTCCCGCCTGGACAATGGCCTCACCGTTTTTATCCGGAGGGTTGACCACCGTTCCCTTCTGGTTCAGGTTCACAATAAGGACGCTGTCACCGGGCTTCAGGTTTTTGGGAGGCTTCACCAGGCCCTGTTTGGGCATAAGGGACAGGGTCAGGCCCTCTTCAATATCATTTACCTTCTTTTTAAGCTTCTGCCGCAGTTCCTCCGCCGCCCTGTTTTTGTCCGCTTCTTCCCGCTCAATTTCAAGCCTGCGCATTTCCTGAAGAATGTTCTCCGCATCCTCCTTGGCCTCCAGCAGGAGCTTTCTGGCTTCTTCCCTCGCTTCCCGGAGGATTTTCTCCTTCTGGGAATTCAGCCTGACTTTCTGTTCCTCCAGTTCCTGTTTGAGTTTCTCCGTTTCCCTCCGGTAGCTTTCCGCCTTGACCCTCTCCTGTTCCGATTCGCTTCGGTTTTTCTCGATGGAAACCAGGATGTCCTCAAACTCGATGTCTTCCCTGGTGAGGAATTCTTTTGCCCGCTCAAGCACCGCCGAAGCCAGTCCCAGCCTTCCGGATATGGCAAAGGCGTTGCTCTTGCCGGGCACACCGATCAAAAGCTTGTAGGTGGGCCTCAGGGTTTCCACGTCAAATTCGCAGCAGGCGTTCTCCACGTGGCTGGTGGAGATGGCATATACCTTGAGCTCGCTGTAGTGGGTGGTGGCAACGGTCCTTGCCCCCCTCTTGTGAAGCTCTTCCAGAATGGCCATGGCCAGGGCGGCTCCTTCCGTGGGGTCGGTACCGGCTCCCAGTTCGTCGAAAAGCACAAGGGATTTGTGATCCGCACTCCCCAGTATTTTAACGATATTCTTCATATGGGAGGAAAAAGTGCTGAGGCTCTGTTCGATGCTCTGTTCATCCCCGATGTCGGCAAACACTTTTTCAAAAACACCGATTTCCGTACCTTCATTGGCCGGGATGTGAAGACCGGCCTGGGTCATGAGGGTAAAAAGCCCCACCGTCTTGAGGGTGACTGTCTTTCCGCCCGTATTGGGTCCCGTGATGACCAGGGTGCTGAAGTTGTCACCGATCCAGAAATCGATGGGCACGACGGATTTCTGCTCCAGCAGGGGATGACGCCCTTTTTTTATGAGGGTATAGCCCCTGTCATTGAGCTTGGGAGACACACAGTTGTAATCCACACTCAACTTTGCCTTGGCAAAGATAAAATCCAGGGTGGCCAGGATGGAAACGTTGGCCTTCAGGTTGTCCAGAATGCCGGCTGCCTCGGAAGTGAGCTCTGCCAGAATCCTCTCGATCTCTATTTGCTCTTTTATCTTCAACTGACGTATGTTGTTGTTGGCTTCCACCACCGCCATGGGCTCGATGAAGATGGTGGCCCCGCTGGAGGAGGCGTCGTGCACCAGACCGGGTATTTCGTTGCGGTGCTCCTGTTTGACGGGCACCACATACCTGTCGCCCCTCAGGGTCACGATGCTTTCCTGCATGTATTTCTGGTTCTTTGAGGATTTTATGATTTCATTGAGCTTGTCCTTGATGGAGCTCTGGTTGTCCCTGATCTGCCGCCGGATATTGGCCAGGGCAGAGCTGGCTCCGTCGGCAATTTCCTCCTCATTGACGATGGAAAGGTTGATTTTGTCCTCCAGCCTTTTATTGGGGATGAGGGCGCTGATAAGGCCTCCGACGGAATTCTCTCCTTCAGCGGTCAGATTGTCGCTTGCATAGCCCTTTAGGTTCCTGCTTGCCCTCAGGGTATCGGATATTCTCAGAAGTTCTCCGGGATTTAGTACCGCCCCCATTTCAATCCTTTTAAGGCTCCCCCGGATATCGTGTATCCCTCCCATGGGAGGGCTCCCGCGCCTCACGATAAAGCTCACTCCGTCGCTGGTCTCCTTAAGGCTCCTGGATATTTTCTGAAGTCCTGTTTCAGGAGTCAGGGCCTCGGCGATTTCCCTGCCCAGGTCTGAAACCGTAAGGCTCATAAGCTTCTTTATCATTTTATCGTATTCAAGCTTTATCAGTGTTTTCTCGTCCATGTTTCCCTCTCAAACTGCATATTAATTTTAAACTTCCCTCACTGTAAGCAAAATATGATTTATTATAGCACAAAAGGGGCGCCCTGTAGTAGAATTGATTTTTATGAGGCAGAAACCATATAGGACAGGCAAGGATGTATATTTTTCAACATAATTTTCAAAAAATTAATATTTATTATTGAGTTATACCCGGTTCCCTGTGTTATAATATTTTTTGGTGATGACAATGTATAAATACGTGCTTTTTGACTTTGACGGAACGCTGATTGATACCAATGAGTTGATCATACACTCACTAAACGAAGTTTCAAGGAAATTTTTTGACAGGGACCTTACGGACGAGGAGCTTAACTCCATCCTGGGAAAATATCTGGACGACCAGATGAAATTTCTTTCCCAGGCCCACTATCCGCAAATGGTTTTACATTACAAGGAGTGCTACAGATCTCTCCAGGATACCATGGTACAGGAATTTGCCGGTGTGGCGGAAATGCTGCGGGAACTCAGGCTGTCAGGCTGCAAAACCGCGATTGTATCGGCGAAGGGCCGGAGTGGTATTGAGCATGGCCTGAAGCTTTTCAACCTGCAGGATTATTTTGACGTCATCATAAGCGCCTACGACATTGAGAACAACAAGCCCCATCCGGAGCCCGCCTTGAAGGCCCTCGCAGCCCTTGGTGCACCTCCTCACGAGGCTTTGCTGGTGGGTGACAGCCCCTACGACATCCTATGCGGAAAAAACGCAGGCATCCGTACGGTGCTGGTTGACTGGACCATTTTCCCCAGCCACAGCTTTGCGGACCTGAATCCTGATTACGTCATCAAGTCTCCTGCGGACCTTGTGGCTATCGTAAAACAGGGTGAAGAATAATTGTATTAGAAAAGAAAACAATATAAATGCAGTACAAAACTAAAATTCTAAAGAGGTAAAACCATGGCGAACATATCCAACGAAAAGAAATTTGAGATAATCAAGAATTGCATTGAAGATATAAAGGATTATAAAGAAAACCCCGATCTGAGCATCAACCAAAAACAGCATATAGACCGTGCCCTTGAGACTTACAACAATCTATACAATGATGCTGTCAGAGGAAAAATAGATCTGGATTTTCTTCATGAAAACATTTCCAGTTTTTTATATTACCTGCAGTAGGAATGTTACAATCTGAAATTCCTCTGCCGCAGCCCTTCGTAAAGTACGATGGCCGCCGAGGTAACCACATTTAAGGATTCCGTCCCCCCAGGCATGGGTATGCCTACAAGTTCATCCACCACCTGCATGTTCTCTTTTGAAAGGCCTGTGCCTTCGTTTCCGAAAACGAAAGCCACAGGCTTTGTATAATCTACCTGGGAATAAAATTTGTCCGCTCTGGGCGAGGTACCGATGATTCTTTTCCCCTCGCCTTTCAGCCTTTCCACCAGCGCCTTAAAATCCTTCTCATAGCTTATGTCCGCCTGCTCTTCATAGCCTACGGCGGAGAGCTGCGCTTTCCTGTTCCTGTAATCGATGCTGTTGCCCGTGAAATAAAGCCTGCTGCCGGTTGCACAGGCAAGCCTTATCGCAACTCCTACGTTGATGGGTTTTTTCATATTGTCAAAGATTAAATCAAACATGGATTGAAGTATTATCCTTTAACGAACAAATTTTTTCTTTTCGATTATATCCTTAACCGGCTGCAAATACAAGCCAATGCCGTCACATTCTGTTCAAAGCCTTAAGCACGGCATTTTTCAACGCCTCTGCCGTTTTTTGCTGGTAGTCCTCCTTCAAAAGCTTTGTAAGCTCACCGGCATTTGACATGTATCCCACCTCGGCAATGACGGCCGGCATATTGGCAGTTCTCAGCACCGCCAGGTTGGGCCGTGCGATGACTCCCAGATTCTTTGAACCCAGCATCCCTACAAGTTCGCTCTGCACAATTGAAGCAAACGCCTGGGCGGATAACTTCCCTTTGGAATTGCTGCTTCCCGGATAATACAGCGTCATGGTACCGATGGTACCCGCACTGCCGGCATTATTGTGCACGCTTACAAACAAATCGGCATTGACGGAATTTGCCAGACCTGACCGGTCATACAGGCTCACGGTGGAGTCCCCTGTCCTTGTCATGTAGGTTTTAATTCCCTCTGCCTGTAGAAGTTCATTCAGCTTTTTGGATATTGCCAGGTTCAAATTCTTTTCCATGACCCCGAAATAATTGGCTCCCGTTTCCAGGCCTCCATGTCCCGCATCAATTACCACGGCAAAGCTGTTCTGGTCATAATAATCCCTATCGTAGTCTCCCCTGGAGGAGCCCTCATTTTTACCCGTCACTATGCTTACGGCTCCATTTTGGGGATTCCACCCTACTTCCGCCATCAGCGTTTCGGCAATGAACCTTAACGGAATCATCGTATAATTGTTCAAAATGAGAGGGGGCACATCCATCCTTACCATCCTGTTGTTGACGGTAGCCGCTGTATAGCCGATCCTCATGACGATATCCGTCTGTTCATTTTTAACCGTCACCGTGCTGTTTTCCGGGTGCCATTCAACCTCGGCGCCCAGCTTTTCAAAAATGCTCCTTACAGGTACCAGGTTTCTTCCACTTACCAGCATGGGAGGATTTGAAAATTCTACTTTTTCTCCGTTTACAAAAATCCCCGCCTGGTTCTGTATGGCGTTCACTCCTGCCGCAGCCACGGTGCCCGCGGACGCAAAGGCCATGACGGCAGAAATGAGTATTGCTATAAACTTCTTCATTTTACCCCCTTTTCTTGGGAATCTCTCTCTGTTGAATTCCCGGTTTTTGGTTTACATAATATCTCCGAATAACAAAAAAAATGCCTTATGTACTTTTTACACCAGGTAAGGCAAGAATACAAGTTGTAATTTTATGTTACCCTTTAATTTTTTTCCTTATTGCCGGGAAAACCCAGAAGCCAAGAACCATTGAAATGAGACAGGAAGAAATTCCTGCCATCAGTGGAAACGAAGTGAAATACAGCTCTTTCGTTGTGACTTCAGGCTTTGAGGCCAACAAGCCGAAGACTTTAAATATGGCGCAGGTAAAAAAGAAGGCAATCCCTGTCATCTGGAAGATAAAATGCCGCTTCAAAAGATTGACAGCGCAGCCTGAAATAAACACGATGGTAAATACAGCCAGAGAGTAGGATAAGCAAACATTGGTGTCGGTCATGGTATTATCAACTTCTTTCGTAGTATTACCATATATTGTAATTCATTTCCTCATTCCATTGCAACACAATTATATCAAGCTTTCGGGATAGATGATCCGGACCCTGACCTTTCTGCTTCCGAACTTCTCCATTTCATGAAATGCCGACTCTCCCAAGAAGACATCAATGATATTTCCCTTCACCATATTGCCCGTATCCTCGGCTACATACCATCCGTTGAGACGGGTATAGGGCTCGGGGAATTCGATGTACAGCCTGCTCCCCAGCGGTATGACCTCCGGGTCTACGGCCACCGTCCTGCCTTTGACGGCCCGTTTCCCGCTGAAGGTAATTCCGTAGGCCGGATGTCCCGGATACTTTCCGCAGCTTTCGTAGGAAAGATCATAGGAGGTGGCAATGAATTCCCTGGGATCAAAGGAGCCCGACATTCGATCCGCCACTTTCAGCTCACTTTTTTCCGTTTTTATAAAATTGATCTTTTGGTATACTTCCAACAAAATATCCTTTTTAAGAGCTCTTCCCGCAGATAATCCCACCTTAAGGGGGGCTTGTCCCTGTGCCTTTGACAGGACAGGCTCCGCCGGGTCTTTTCTGCCGGAGCTTGCCTTCTGTTTGTTTGAGGCCTGAACCGTCTTTTCACCGGGTTTCTGAGCAATTGTCCTCGCCAGAAAGCCGATAAGCACCAGGTCGATCATAAGGATTTGAACCAGTATAATGCAGATCAGATGGAAAGAATTGATTTTGAGCTTCATAGACCCCCAAGAATTACAGCTTCAGGATTCTTTTGAGTTTTTGCCGGTAATACCGGATGAACAGGGTGTAAACATAGTCATATACAAGGAACACAGCCACCGCCAGCGCTATCAGCGCTCCCCAGGGCAGGCTGAGTTCCGTCATGGAAAGCAAAAACTCCCGCACAAAAAGAATGGCGGCAGCCAGCACCAGGCCGAAGAAAGCCAGCTTTAACGCATATTCCACAAATATATTGCGCAGTCTTTCAATATGATACTTAATCAGTCCGTACACCCCAAAAAACAGGATAAAGGGAAGGGTTTCAAGCTTATTGGGAAGGACGACAAAGGCAAGCACTGCGGAAGCAATGTAAAAAACCCATCCTGCCCCAATCCCAAACTCCAGGACGATGACCGAAACGAAAAAGGAGCTTAAGGCATAAAGGGACAGCCTGCCCGTTGGAGCAAAGGATTCCACCAGCAGCGTGATCACCGTCAAAGCCAGCAATATTCCGCTCAGGCTGAGCTTTTTTACATTGTCGACAGGTCTGTTATCCATACGCTTCAATAAATCCTATTCTAGCAGCATTCGATCAGGTCTCCGCCGGCACACTCGCAGCAGCAGTCGGAACACCACAGGCACTGGCACATGGTGCACAAATCCGGCCCCTGGCCATATCCCCTGCCGAAGGCATTCCCGCGGTAGCCCCTGTTTGCCGTGTTCATCCTGTTCAATGCATCCCTGTATTCGAAGTTGGTGGGATCCATATTTACCGCATTCTGCAAATAGGCATACCCCTGGTCATACCAGCCCTTTTTCAAAAACACCAGCCCCATGAGGTAATGCCATTCGGCTTGCCGGTCATTGGAACCGTTCAGCATTTCTTCCGCCATGCCGATATTTCCGTTGTTGATAAAGGTCCTGACCCTGCCGTAAAAATCTCCGCCGTTTCCGTTGTAGCTTCTGCTCCTGTTGTTCATCCAGGATACCTTTTCACTGGAGGCATTCCTGTTTTTCATGAGGTATTCGTAGGCCTCATTGGCTTCCCGCAGCTTTTCCTCCGCCAGATCCGACAGAGGATTACTCTGGTACTGGTCCGGATGGTACTTTTTCACCAGTTCCCTGTAGGCTTTCTTGATTTCTTCCTCACTTGCTCCTTCTTTAATTCCCAATACTTCATACGGATTCTTCAACTCTTATCTCCATTTCCGGCGTAGGCAAAGTCTTTCAGACTTTACAGCTCCCTGTCCTGTTTAATACCTGCTCCGTTTTTCTGAGCATGCCCATATAGATGATATTCTCCAGAAGCCCCCCGTTGTTTTTTATCCCCAGAAGCTCATAGGCTCCCCCCAGTTGGCTCAACGTGTGGATGAGGTTGAATTCCACCTTCTCCCTGACTTCGGGCAGATGTACCTCCAGGTTCTCCGGCGTTAATCCGAACTGAGCGATCAAGGGGTTGTACGCCTTGCTTTTCATGTCTTTTTTCAAATCGTCGAAAGCGTCAATGATATAGATCCATTTTCCGATATTATAGCCTATCCAATTCAGGGTCCTTTCAACCGTCCTGTCCGCGCATAGGGGAGGATAGCTCACCACCGCCTCCATCAGCCGGGCAAAAGGCTCCGCCGCTCTGTCCATGGAATTGCAGTTCTGCTTCTCCAGCACATGCAGCTCCTTCAAACTTTGCTCTATTATACCACATTTTTCTTCATATTTTCCATAAAGTTTTTTAAAAGCCCCCCTGAGCAGTAACCCGGCCGAACCTGCAAGCAGCGACCTTTCATCCTGCCAGTTGTCCTCCAGGTTGTAATAGGCCAGGATGATATTCATGTCGGAGGCGTAGTCGATCAAGCTACTGCCGCCTGCCACATTTCTTTTTTTTACGGGATGGGCGACACATCTTTCTTTTTTCACTCCCACCCGCTCTCCCGTGAGGGAAGAAAGCAGCAGGGCCAGAAAGGTGGAATCATAGGTCAGTGTGAGCCGTGAAAGCTGCCCGTACCTTCTTCCCATGGATTTGCACACGCCGCAGTAATATGCTCTGAAAAGCTCGTATTCTCTTATCTTCAATTCCGGTTTCTCCGGCAAAACATAGCCAAACAATCGCTTCATTCCTTTAGATTGTAATGCTAATTATAATAGCATAATCCGGCCAAATTATCACTCAAAAAATTAAAGGCGGTAACAGATTTAACCGTCACCGCCCATTGAATCTTATACTATCCTATAAACGCTATTTAATGCGCCGCATAATAATTTCATCCTGCCTTGCAACTTCTTTTTCTATGCGTTCCAATATGTCAGTATGCTGCTTGATTCCGTCGAATAAGACTCCAACTTTTGGTTTAAGGTCGTTCTCCAGCCTTACAATATCACTTTTATTGGCTTTTTCATCAAGCTTGCCATTTATTTCCCTGAATTGTTCAGTCATTTTAGAATACATTTCCGTCAAGAGTTCAAAGACCTTATCATCCAAGCGGGTCACGCTCCTTTTGAAATATCAATGATTCCTCATTCGTCATTGAAGCACTCTCTAAATTTATCCATATACCATCAGATATATTCTTCGTCGGTATACATACTATACTTTTTCCCAGCCTAAAAATCAATAGTTTTATGGCACATTAATCCATTTTCGCACCTGTACACAAATCCTTCCATTTCATTAATCCCCCACAACTTCTGCAGTCAATAACACTTAACCATACATCCTCCCAACAATAGCCAACAATAAAAATGCAGCAAAGCTTCTAACTAACGCTTTTGCATATGTGAGCTTTTCATTGTTTTCATGGTCCTTTCCAGAACCACTTACTCTCCATTTTACTGAGATATTTATAACTACCATTAAAGATATC
>JAFADI010000048.1 GCA_023424965.1 Bacillota bacterium | reverse complement strand
ACGCTTACTTTCCCGTATTTCTTTGAAATGAAAAATTCCTTCCGGGCGGAGGGTACGAAAAACCGCACCTCTTCAATATCCTGGCGGGAATTGAACAGGTTTTGTATCTGGTCGTGAAGGTATTTGTCGTTTTGGTAGTCGTTGGGGTCGTCTTTCAGAATGTTGATGATGCTTTCCCTTTCATTCCTTCTCAAGGTCAGGGACAGCTCGTCGATTTGCTGCAGATAGCTGTCAAAGCTCTGACATACAAGCTTTAAGACACTCTTGTTGCTTTCGATAAAATCCTTGGTCAATATGTCAATGGTGCTGAAGTAGGAGATGAGGATCAATGCAATGATAAAAACAGATACAATCAGGGAAAAAATGAGGGCAAGCTTGTTTGCAAGCCGCCCTGCAAAAAAGCCGTATATACGGCCAAACCGGCTTCTAATCTTTTCGAAAGACATGGGACCCTCCTCAAGCCATCGCTTTTCTTACCTCGTCCAGCACTTCTTCCACTCTGATTTCTTTTATTCCGGCGGTTTTTCTGAGTTTGTACTCCACAATCCCTTCCCCGGCTTTCTTCCCAACCGTTATCCTTAAGGGAATGCCTATGAGGTCCGCATCCTTGAATTTCACGCCAGCCCTCTCGTTCCTGTCGTCCAGCAGGACCTCAATGCCCGCCGCCTGAAGCTCTCTGTGGAGCTTTTCCGCCAGCTCCATCTGCAGGCTGTTTTCCGTGCTGACAGGAAGGATAACCACAGGATAAGGTGCAACAGCCATTGGCCATATTATGCCGTTTTCGTCATTGTTCTGCTCGATGATGGAGGCCATGAGCCTGCTTATTCCTATTCCATAGCAGCCCATTGCCATGGGCTGTTCCTTGCCCGCTTCATCCAGGTAGACGCAGCCCTGGGCTTTCCCGTACCCTGTACCCATCCTGGAAACATGTCCCACCTTGATGCCCCGGGCCAGTTTGACGGTGGAACCGCAGGCGGGACACCGGTCTCCTTCTGCAATTCTTCTCAGGTCGGTAACGGCAGATGCCTTAAAATCCCTGCCCATGTGTACATTTTTAAAGTGATAGCCGGTGTCGTTGGCCCCCACAACTGCGTTTGCCATCTTCGCCGCCTCCAGGTCCACCACAACCTCGATCTCCAGGCCTATGGGCCCGGCAAAGCCTACCTCCGCACCGGTAACCGCTTTTACCGTTTCACTGTCCGCCATTTCCAGCAGGGTACAACCCAGGTAATTCCGAAGCTTGACCTGGCTCAGCTCCCTATCTCCCCTGACCACGGCAGCGATAACCCTATGATCCGCCTTGCAGATCAAGGTCTTTGCAAATTTCTCCGGCGTACACGCGAAGAATTTTGTCAGCTCTTCAATTGTTTTTATTCCGGGAGTAGCCACCTTCTCAACGGGCAGACCTTCCTCCCGGGTATAGGACTCTCCACTGGGGGAAAAGGGGGAAACACACTTCGCTGTTTCATCATTCGCAGCGTATCCGCAGTCCTGGCAGAAAGCAAACACCGTTTCGCCGATCTCCGACGCCGTCATGAACTCCAGACAGTCGGTTCCCATGGTGCCCGGATCTCCTTCAACCGTCCTGTACTCCAGCCCGCAGCGCTCAAAAATCCGGCAGCAGACCTCATACATCTTCCTGCTGGAATTATCCAGCCCCTCCTCATCCCGGTCAAAGCTGCAGGCCTCCTTCACCAGGAACTCCCTGGACCTCATTGCACCATGCCTTGGCCGCATCTCGTCCCGGTACCCGGCCTGTATCTGGTAAAGCAACAGAGGCAAAGACCTGTAGGAACGGGTCCCGTGCCTGACAGTCCCGGCGAAGATCTCTTCATGTCCCGGGGCAAGGCAAAAATTTCTCCCGCCGCGGTCCTTCAGGCGGAATATTTCAGCCTCAAAAGCTTCTCCCGTTCCGGAGGCCTGTAAGGCCTCCATAGGCAGTAATGCCGGCATGAGCAGTTCCTGGGCTCCAGCCCTGTCCATCTCTTCTCTCACGATTTGTTCAATTTTTCTGAGGGTCCGGTAGCCCAGCGGAAGAAAGGAATAGACTCCCGCGGCCAGCTTTCTTATGAGTCCTGCCCTCAGCATCAGCTTATGGCTTGCAATTTCCGCCTCGGCAGGCACCTCCCGCAAGGTCGGTATGAACATCTGCGATACGCGCATCAATAGGCCCTTCCCCAGTAAACCATCTGCTTTGCAGGCTTGCCGCAGCACACACAGCTTTCCGAGAGCTGTTCCTGTTCAAAAGGCATGCAGCGGGCCGTGGCCGAGGTTTTTTCCTTCACGGCGATTTCACAGGCCTCATCGCCGCACCACATGGCTTTGATAAAACCGGGAGTTTCATTGATGATCCGTTCAAATTCCTCCATGGTGGTTGCCACATAGGTCTTTTTGTCGCGCATTTCCCTGGCTTTCTCCAGCAGGCCCTCCTGAACGGACCGGAGGATTTCCTCCACTTTGGCCTCCAGTTCATCGAGGGAAATAAACAGCTTTTCCCTGGTGTCCCTTCGCACAAGCACCGCTTGGTTTTTCTCTATGTCCTTGGGGCCGATCTCAAGCCTCACCGGCACCCCCTTCATTTCATGCTCGCTGAACTTCCAGCCGGGCATTTTATCGCTGTCGTCGATTTTCACCCTTACGGTTTTCTGCAGTCTTTCCTTCAGTTCCTTTGCCTTCTCCAGAACACCTTCCTTGTGCTGCTGAACCGGTATGATGATGAGCTGTACCGGAGCCACTGCCGGCGGCAGTACGAGGCCGCTGTCGTCCCCGTGGACCATGATCAGGGCGCCGATCAGCCGGGTGGTCATTCCCCAGGAGGTCTGGTGGACATGCTGCAACTGGTTGTTCTTGTCGGTGTATTGAATTTCAAAGGCCCTGGCAAAGCCATCCCCGAAGTTGTGGGAGGTTCCCGACTGCAGCGCTTTCCCGTCGTGCATGAGGCTTTCAATGGTATAGGTGGCCTTCGCTCCCGCGAATTTTTCCTTTTCGGTTTTCTGTCCCTTGACGACAGGAATGGCCAGTACATTTTCACAGAATTCCGCATACACGTTCAGCATTCTTATGGTCTCTTCCTGGGCCTCCTCCTCCGTGGCATGGGCCGTATGCCCTTCCTGCCACAGGAATTCCACCGTCCTCAGGAAGGGCCGGGTGGTCTTTTCCCACCGCACCACGGAACACCATTGGTTGTAGAGCTTGGGCAGGTCCCTGTAAGACTGGATGATTTTGGCGTAATGGTCGCAAAACAGCGTTTCAGAGGTAGGCCGCACGCACAGCTTTTCGGTGAGCTGCTCCTGCCCTCCGTGGGTCACCCATGCAACCTCCGGCGCAAAGCCTTCCACATGGTCCTTTTCCTTTTGCAGCAGGCTTTCGGGTATGAACATGGGCATATATACGTTTTCATGGCCTGTCGCCTTGAACCGCTGGTCCAGTTCCTTCTGGATGTTTTCCCATATGGCATAGCCATAGGGCCGGATGATCATACAGCCTCTGACGCTGGAATAGTCAATGAGGTCTGCTTTTTTCACCACATCGGTATACCATTGGGCAAAGTCTTCATTCATCGAGGTGATTTCTTCAACTAATTTTTTGTTATCTGCCATTTCCCTCTCTCCTTTGATTGCGTATGTATAAATTTTCCCAGGCACAAAAAAACCGTCCCCAAACAGAACAATGGGACGGATAATTTCCCGCGGTACCACCCAAATTGGCAGAGGACTTTAAAAAATCACTTTCCTAACGTCCTTAAAACCCGGCTTGCAATGCCTCTATCGGAGCTTACCCGTCAGCCTCGTCGGCTGATTCTCAAGGGTGGGTGGAAAAGTTGGGTCCGGAAGGCTCCCACCGAAAAATGCCTCCCTCTCTTGCAACATCCCTTTTCCTTGGCCCTGTCATTGAAAATATAGTATCTGAAATAATCATAATATACTGAAATTTCCTTGTCAATACACTTGCCTCTTCAGCGGCAGGTAATATATAATTTTCCTGTCGGAAGTACAAACCTTGGAGATTAACCCCACAAAAATGCAATTTCATTGCATTTTGACCGGCCGGTGTGGCAATTCACCCGGCGCGTTGGGGACATGGAGGCTAATTATGAAAGTCGGAATCGGTCAGGATAGTCATCGGTTTGATTTTAATGATAAAAAAAAGAAACTTGTTCTGGGGGGTGTGGTCTTTGAAGGCCATCCGCCGCTGGAAGGGAACAGTGATGCGGATGTCATTCTGCATTCCATTACAAACGCCGTCTCCGGCGTAACCTGTGTAAACATCCTAGGCCCCGTAAGTGACAAAATGTGCCTGGTGCACGGAATAAAAGACAGCTCGGAATACCTGAAGGAGGCCCTAAAGCACATGGATGCCAACAATAAAATCGTTCATGTGTCCATTTCCATTGAATGCAAGACACCCAAAATCACTCCCAGGATTCCGGATCTCCGGCGCAGCATCGCCAGGCTGCTTGAAATCCCGGAAAATTGTGTGGGAATCACTGCCACCACAGGAGAAGAGCTTACTTCCTTCGGACAGGGAAAGGGCATTCAGGTCTTTTCCTGCATTACCGTCATATGATATGAGTACAGGGTTGGACTAGCTTTCATGGAATTCGGCGATACTCTCTGCCAGAATCAGATCTTCCTGAGTGGTTATTTTGATGTTGAAATAACTGCCTTTTACCAGCTTCACCTTTGCGCCGGCCCTCTCCGCCAGTACGGCATCGTCGGTGCCGGTGAATTCTTCTTCTCTGGCCTTTTTATGGGCTTCCATGATCAGATCGTATTTAAAGCCCTGGGGAGTTTGCATGGCCCAGAGTAAAGACCTTTCAGGCGTATTTACGATAAAGCCGTCGCCATCGGCAATTTTTATGGTGTCCTTTACCGGAACTGCCACGCAGGCTGCATCATACTGCCATGCGGCATCGATGCATGCGCAGATGTCTTCTTCCCCGATGAAAGGCCTGGCCCCGTCATGAACCAGAACCACACCACAATCTCCGTCAACCTCGCCAAGGCCGTTGTAGACCGACTCCTGCCGTTCTCTTCCTCCGGCCACGATGCACTTTACCTTGGTAAACTCACAGAGGTCCACAATTTCCTGTTTGCAGAACAAAATATCCTCTTCATTCACCACCAGAACGATTTCTTCGATGGCTTCACAGTCTTCAAATGCCCGGATGGTCCTTGCCAGTACGGGAATATCTCCGATGTCGATATACTGTTTGTTCTGCTCCAGATTCATGCGCGTGCCCTTGCCGGCGGCAACAATTATGGCGCTGGCTGTCAGCTGTCTATTCTTTTTCATATGACTCTCTCGATCTTAAATTTGGGTTTTGCAAAAATCATTCTGCCGGCGGCAGTCTGCAGCACGCTTGTAACCATCACGTTGATGGCTTCCCCGATGTGCTTTTTACCGCCTTCAACAACAATCATGGTGCCGTCTTCAAGATAGCCTATGCCCTGGCCGTTTTCCTTACCGTCCTTTATCACCTGGACGATCATTTCCTCGCCGGGCAAAGCGATAGGCTTCACGGCGTTGGACAGCTCATTGATGTTCAAAACCTGAACCCCGCTTATATTTGCAACCTTATTCAAGTTAAAATCCGTTGTCATGATCTTGCAGCCCAACTTCTTCGCTGCAACCAGCAGCTTGTCGTCAACCTCGGCGCCACCTTCGACTTCCACGTTTTCAATCCTTACGGGGTACTTCAGTTCCTTCTGAAGCATGTTCACAATGTCCAGGCCCCGCCTGCCTTTATTCCTTTTGAGGCTGTCGGAGGAGTCGGCAATATGCCGCAATTCTTCAAGCACAAAGCCGGGAATGATCAATTCTCCGTCAATAAAACCCGCCCTGCATATGTCCACAATCCTTCCGTCGATGATCACACTGGTATCCAGAAGCTTGGGCAGTTCACGGCCGCTCCCGCTTTCACCGGACCTTTTAAAATCTAGGATATTCTCATGTTTTTTTCCTGATGCAATTCCTATTCCAAGGCAGCCAAAGAGAATATTGGAAATGATTGAGAGCGGAAGGCCTATAATATCAAGCCTGCTTATTGGAATGGCGATGAGGTTTGCAATAATGAGCCCTACGACCAGTCCTATTGCACTCACCGTAAGCTCATAGAGGGTCATGCTCTGTACCGAGCGCTCAAGCTTGTCAAGGAAACCAAGCATGGAAGCAATAAAACGGTTGGCCGAAAAGTAAAAGGCACCGCCGACAACCACTGCCGTAGCTGAAAACACAATAAGCTTGAAGTCAAATGAAGCATCGATATTCTGAGCTAAAAAAAAGGTTCTAGCCAGAGTATATCCAGTGACCGCACCTACAACTGCAAAAAAGGTTTTTATAATATTATTTAACACAACCTTACTCCCCTATAGACAACGAATTGTAAAAACAAACAGCCTTGTTTATTCCTTCAATCCGGTCTCATTAAGAATACTTTTTGCCACAAACAGTATGTTTGCTAAAGCCCAAGGTAATTGTTAATTATATCTTCTATCTCGAACTGTTTCATGTTTTTGGCCAAAACAAGCTCACTGATGAGAATTTGTTTTGCGCTGTTCAACATTTTTCTCTCGCCCGTTGAAAGTCCCTTCTCCTTCTCCCTTATCATAAGTGATCTCACTACGTCTGCAACTTCAAAAATATCTCCGCTTTTTATTTTTGTCATGTTTTCTCTGTACCGTTTGTTCCAGTTGGAATTCACATTGTTCTTCTGATCGGATAAAATGCCGAAAACCCGCTCTACGTCCTGGGAGGTTATCACACCCCGGATGCCTATGTCGCCTACGTTGTGGGTAGGAATCATCACCTTCATGTCGCCGATGGGCATTTTCATTATGTAATAGCTTTGCTTGCGGCCAAGGATTTCCTTTTCCTCAATGGATTCAATTACGCCGGCCCCATGCATCGGGTAAACTATCTTGTCTCCAACATTATACATACAAACTCCTCCAACTTTATAGACATATGACTTTGTCCCCCTTTGCAAATACCAGACCGGATATCCGGCCAAACCGAGTTTAACGTCACAGTCCCTTAAACCAGTAATGAATTTGCTCAACTCAACCCATGAGGCTTGTCTTTTGTATATCAATTGCCAGGCAAATGCTAATGCAGAATCAAACGGGAACGTCTTCGAATAAAGCTAAAATCTCCAAATATAAATACAAACAACCGTACAACTTGTCCTTCCGACAAATAAAACTTCCCCTCAACCGCTGGAAGTCTTTTGTAAAAATGTGCTTTTCCTTATTAGTATACTACAAGCTATTCTTAAAGTCAAAAATATTTATTCTAGCATCAATGACCGCCCATGTCAACACAGAGATATGCAAGATACACAAAATATTGTTGGCGGCAGCCATATTTCACCAATATATTGGAAATTTCCCAAATATCCGGGAGCCCCTTGCTAGCTCAATCCCAATTTTGTTTTTAAATCCTGCTGGGTAATAGTGCTGGTAAATATGCCCATGTGCGCCAGTTCGCTGCAGTCAAAGGCAATAATATCAAATATATCAAGTTTTTCAGCATCCATAATCTGTCCGTTAACCAGCTCTTCCATGTACTTATTCCCGTCCATGTCCGGCTTCAGGAAGTAATACATGATTCCATTGACGGGAAGTATTTCCTTGAACTCCCGGGTATTCCAAACCTCGGCCGGCACATGCACAAATATTTCATAGGCCTCGCGGGTTTTGGAAGCAAAGCTGAAAAGCTTGGAAAATATCCCTTCCCCGCCTTCTGCGGAGACCTTTCTGCTTCTGAAGTTCAATCCCAGCGTACGGACGCCCTTTGTAAACTGCATGGTCAATTCTTCCCTTTTATTGGCGAGAGTGCTCAGGAGGTTGCTCCGGAATTCTAAAATTACATCCCCTTCGCCTTTTAAGGCCGACGTTATCTTATGGCTCTTTTCCTTTAGAAATTCCCTGCTGCCCTTTTCGTGATAGGACAGATAAAATGAAGGTATTTCCATGTACCTGCTGTTTTTATTTTCATTTATTTTTATGTGCTCCATAAGATATCTCCTCTACTCGATAATCCAGTACTTATTATATACTATTTTTCTACACCGGACAATACGGCGGATCGCTGCAAAGAAACAAACGAAAAGAGAGACGCCTCCGCCTCTCTTCAAATTGCTCCTATTCGTTCATCCTTCTACCCTGCAAAACCTGCGGGATGGCTGCTGTGCCAGTTCCAGGCTGTTTCAACAATCCTCTCCAGTTCCTTGTACTTCGGTTCCCAGCCCAGCTCCTTCATTGCCTTTTCGGGCGAAGCCACCAGCGTATCCGGGTCACCCGCCCGCCTGGGGGCATCAATGGCCTTTACCGGCCTGCCGGTAATCTGTTTTGCAACTTCAACAACCTCCTTGTTGGAAAAACCTTTTCCGTTACCCAGGTTGAATACGTTGCTCACGCCCTTTTGCCTGAGATTGTCCAGGGCCAGGACATGGGCCTGGGCCAAATCCGACACATGTATGTAATCCCTCACGCAGTAGCCGTCGGGCGTGGCATAGTCGTTGCCGAAAAGCTTGATTTCTTCCCTTTTGCCCGCCGCTACCTGCAATACGATGGGAATCAGATGGGTCTCCGGCGAGTGGTCCTCTCCTATTTTTCCGCTGATGTGGGCGCCTGCCGCATTGAAATACCTCAAGGCGATGTGTTTTATGCCATAGGCGTTGTCCGACCATTTGAGGGCCTTTTCAACGGCCAGTTTTGTCTCGCCGTAGGGATTGATGGGCACCGTCCTGTCGCCCTCCCGGATGGGGATGTTTTCCGGATTGCCGTAGGTAGCCGCCGTGGATGAGAAAACGATCTTTTTTACCCCTGCCTCCTTCATTGCGGTAAGCAGGTTCAAGCTGGATATCACATTGTTGTTATAGTGCTTCAAAGGGTTGATCACGCTTTCTCCCGCTTCGATGTATGCCGCAAAATGTATGACGGCTTCTATATCATTTTCTTTAAAAAACTTTTTCAGAAACTCCATGTCCCTTAAGTCCCCGACAACCAGCCGGGCCCCGAACGCCTCCGATGCCTCTTTGTGCCCGTTTTCCAGGTTATCCAGAACGATGACCTTTTCATCCCTTCCCAGAAGCTCCGCCACGGTGTGGCTGCCAATATAGCCTGCTCCGCCTGTTACCAGTACCGACATATTTTTATCCTCCTTATTGGGAATTTTCAGTATACATTTACCACCCATTTTACCAGTTTAATTTTATCCTGTCATTTATCTTTACAGTTCACTATCCTTAATCTCTCTGGCACCATCTCCCACTTCACTGATATAGAATTCCGGAACGATGCCCGTTTTCCGGGTATAATTTTCCCCTACGGTCTTTATGAACTCCTCCACGCTCTCGTCCTTTACGATGTTGACGGTACAGCCTCCAAAGCCTGCCCCCGTCATTCTTGCTCCCACGGTGCCTTTGATTTTGAGAGCTTCTTCAACCATGGTGTCCAGTTCAAAGCCCGTCACCTCATACAGGTCCCGGATGGAGGCATGGGCTTCCGCCAGTATTTCTCCAAACCGGACCAGCTCCCCTTTTTCCAGGGCTTCAAAGGATTTCAGCACCCTGGCGTTTTCGTAGATGACATGCTCCACTCTTTTCCTGACCGTCGGATCGGTAATTTTGTCCTTGAACTGTTCATATTCCCCGATGGTGACATCACACAGGTGCACCTTGCCCGGCAGGTATCTTTTGAGTATTTCCAGGCCTTCTCCCGTTTCCCTGACTCTTTCATTGTATTTGGATTCCCCCAGGCCCCGCTTTTTCTTTGTGTTTGCCAGGACAATCTTATAGCCTTCCAGCTTGAGGGGTGTATACTTATACTCCAGGGTTCCGCAATCCAGCAGCATGGCATGGTCTTTTCTGCCCATGGCGGAAGCAAACTGGTCCATAATCCCGCACTTTACACCTACAAAATTATGTTCCGCCCGCTGGCTGATTACGGCAAGCTGTACCCGGTCGATGGGGGTATTGAGACCATGGGCTTCATTTCCCAGGGTTACCAGGGTTATGGCGGTAGCCAGCTGTATGGCGGCAGAGGAGGACAAGCCCGATCCCAGAGGAACGGTGTCGTGGTAAAGCAAATCCACACCCGTGAGCCTGTAGCCTGCCTTCTGGAGCTCATCGGCCACTCCCATCTGATAGTTTCCCCAGCGCAGGCCTTTGCCCTCCTCCAGGCGGTCCAGTGATCCCACCACCCTGTCGGGCAAATCGGTGGCTGCAAGACGCAGGGTCCTGTCGCTCCTCTTCCTGGCAATGACCGTTGAATCCAGTGTTATTGCCGCCGGAAACACATAGCCTCCGCAGTAGTCGATATGCTCGCCGATCAGGTTGACCCTTCCCGGAGAGGCAAAAACCCGCAGGTCCTTGTCTTCCCCGCCATAGATCTGGATAAATTTCTTTTTAAGTTCCGCAATCTTTTCCCTCATCTGTCCTACCTCCTCATCGATATATTCCTGCAGCCCGCCGACGCAAGGAACCTGTCAAAGGCCTCCTGTCCGTCTGCATCCTGCTTGAAAACCCCCGTATGCTCCAGGCAGACCGTAAACTTTCTGCCGATTTCTTCTTTTATTATATCATCCGCCTGCTTCTCTGAAAGCAATGTTCCATAGGTTCCTGTAAGCTCTTTGATCCATTCCAGGTGTTTGTACAATGCATCCCCTTCATCTTTTACGGTATCCGCAGTCGTCTGGCCCGTCAATATCCTCTTTATTTCCTGCGTTTCGGCCCTGAGGCGCCCCGGTAAGATTGCAAGACCCATCACCTCGATCAGGCCGATATTTTCCTTCTTAATGTGGTGGATTTCCTTATGGGGATGGAAAATACCGTCGGGATATCGTGCATCCGTCCTGTTGTTCCGCAGCACCAGGTCCATTTCATATTTGCCTTCGGCATTGATCCTGGCAATGGGTGTGACCGTGTTGTGGGGGATTCTTTCCCCTTCCTTTTCGGTATACGCCAGCACTTCGGCTCCGGCATCGCTATAATCCCGCCATTTTGCAAGAATGTGCTCGGAAAAGTCCACCAGCTCTTCCATGGAGCTGCTTGCGGCACGCACAACGGAGAGGGGCCATTTCAGGGTTGCTATGGCAATGCCCTCAAAGCCGGGATGCCTGTAACTGCTTATGGTGGACGCCCTGTGCATGGGGAAGGTGTAGTTTCCGCCCTGGAAATGGTTATGGCTGAGGATGGACCCTCCCACAATGGGCAGATCCGCATTGGAGCCGCACATGTAATGGGGAAACTGCCTCACAAAATCCAGCAGCCCTTCAAAGGTCTTTTTGGACAGCACCATGGGCTCATGCTTTTCACTGAATACAATGCAATGTTCGTTGTAGTACACATAAGGAGAATACTGCATATACCACTGCTCGCCGACCAACTTCACCGGAATTATCCGTAGGGTCTGGCGGGCGGGAAAGTTGATTCTTCCGGCATACCCCACATTCTCCATGCACAGGAGGCATTTGGGATAGTCGCCCTGGGGCTGCAGCTTTTCCAGTGCAATCTGTTTGGGGTCCTTCTCGGGCTTTGAAAGGTTGATGGTGATCTCCAGATCGCCATATTCCGTCGCCGCGGTCCAGGATATGTTCTTTTTGATCTGGGACATGCGGATGTAGTTTGAAGCGATGGACAGGTTGTAAAAATACTCTGTTGCCTTTTTGAGGGATTCTTTTTCCGCCAGCTCCTCAAAGGTTTTGATCACTTCCGTTTCCCTGGGCATCAGGCAGCCCATGACCCTGGTGTCAAAGAGCTCCCGATTGGCGGTGATCTCCCTGTCAAAAAGCCCCCGGTTGGCGCCGTCCTCCACCAAATTGTCAAGGATGGCCGTTGGGTACGCCAGCTCCTCTTCGGGCACCTCACCCGTATAGGGCCCGTCAAGCTTCAGCAAATCCAGCAGCTGGTTCCTGGCTGCCACGGCATCCAGCTTCCCCAGCAGTCCGTGCTTCTCTCCGAACTTCAAAAGCCTCTCTATCTCAAATCCGCCGTTGATCATAATTTTCCTTGCTCCTTTATCCGTCCTATATGATACTTTTTTAATGTGAGTCCAGGGAACGCTTTTTATTCGCCTCCAGGACCGCTTTACAGAATCCGTCAAACATTTCGTCGGCTTTAAGCCCCTTTGACATTACAAACTCTTTTTATTTATAATATAATTATAGAATAAGGCGCAAAAGTTTTCTTCTGCTGGTTTTACAGTTTCTGATACTATTTTACGATCCGGAGGTGACAGGGTATGAGCGGGTCAAAAGTCTACAAATTCAAAAGCCTGCCCGCAGATTTCCCTTTCAGCATAAAATTTGCGGAAATGGAACCGTACTATTGTATGGACCACACCTTCCACTGGCACAATTACCTTGAGATATCCTACGTAAAGCAGGGAAAAGGCCTGTACCACATCGAGAACAGGACCTATGAAATACAGCAGGGCGATATCATCGTCATTAACAACATCGAGCCCCATTATATGGAGGTCCTTCCTCCCGAAGTGATGATACAGCCGGTGGTCATGTTCGAGCCCAAGCTGGTGTGGTCCGATGAAAACCAGATGTTTGACTTCCAGTATCTGCAGCCCTTTTTTGAACGAGGTTCCAACTTCAGCAATAAAATAGACAGCAAAAGCGACATGGGTCAAAAGATATTCAGCCTGCTGACGGAGATTGAGGAGGAGTACAGGCAGCAGCCCGTGGGCTACAAGCTCATGATCAAGGCCAAAATCCTCCACATGGTAACATACCTGATCAGGCACTTCCAGAACAGCGACAAGCAGTTGGAAAGTCTTTCGCAGAAAAGCCGGAAGCTGAAAAAACTGGAGGCGGTTTTTGAACATATAAACCTTAACTACTCCAGGAAAGTTACGCTGGAAGAGCTCTCCAGCCTGGCCTTCATGTCGCCCAACTACTTCTGCACCTTTTTTAAGGATTCAACAGGCTTTTCCCCCGTTGAGTACATCAACAAGGTCAGGGTGTCAAAGGCGGTACAGCTGTTAAAATCCACCGACCAGGGGGTATGCGACATTTCCATCGAATGCGGCTTCAGCAACCTGGCAAACTTTAACAAAACATTCAAAAGATTCACTGGCAGGACGCCCAGAGGCGTCCGGTCAAATTCATGACAACTATATCCAGCCTTTTGTAATTGACAAGGAATTAAAGATGCAATTATAATTAACTTAAAGCTTTCATTGATGAAGTCTGTTTGCAGGATCGATGCTTCACAAGTGCAGGCACAACAACCACAGCATTGGAGGGAACCATATTGAAGGACATATTGTTGGATGATTTCCAGTATACCGCTCAGGAGTTACTTGTAAGAAACAAAAGCATACTGGATTTAATTACCAAATTCCAGGATTCCAACGCCAGAGTCAACCGGGCAATTATTAAATCCGTCACGCAGTGCGGTTGTATCAAAATTCACGCAAGAAAACAGGATTTTCCCGGAGATGGGGACTTCGATGAGTTCCGCAATGCCATGAAAACCCATATTGAAGGGAAGTTGTGCGACAACTGCCGCGACATGATCGAAAAGGATGTTGGAAGAAACCTGTTTTATCTGACTTCAATATGCAATACCCTTGATTTGAACCTTTATGACATCATTCTTAAAGAACACGAAAGAGTCAAGATGCTTGGCAAATATAATTTGAGATAGAAAAAACAGCCTTTTGGCTGTTTTTTTATTTACCTTAAAGCTATCCTTTCTCTATGCGAAACAGTCTCTCCAGATCCACGAGCCTCACGGAATCCATTCTTGAAGCAGCTTCTTCCAGTTCTCCGGTGAAGCCTGCTTTTGAAAACAGCATATAATGCTTGCTCTTATATTGCTTAAATAGCTCACTCTTTCCTATTAATCCGTTTAATATTCCCATACCGGTGGGTTCATTTCTCCATTTGCATTCTCCGAAAATGGCATTTTCACCATCGACAGCCAGAATATCAATTTCCTCCTGACACTTTTTATCAGGATTGTTTCCCCACCATCTTCCAATTTTTCCGAACACAAAAGGCAAAGACAGCCTTGCATTTTCTCTCATGAGATATTGCATGCACATTTGTTCGAATATCAGTCCCATATAATTGGAAAGCTGAGGAGCGATGGCCTTATCATATACAATGTCCGACAATCCCGTGGCTATGCTGCTCATATTGCCTGGAATAAACCTGTACCAGAAGCGGAACATCTGATCATCCAGCAAATAAATACTTTTTCGGCTTTCCTCTTCCGTCAGGGGTTTATCTTTTTTTATAATTCCCAATGCCATGAGTGCGGAAATATATTTCGCACATTTATTGCTCTCAAGCCCATTCTTGGTTGCAATTTCATTAAGCTTTGAAGCTCCGTTTGCAATGGCTGCGATAATCCCGTTATAGGTAGCGGGTTCTCTTAATTCCTGTTTCAAAAGGTTTACAGGTTCTTCGAACAAGTGTCCCGACTCGCTTAAGAATAAATTCTCAATATTCTCTTTAACACTCAAATCCGGTCTGATTCTGGCCAGATAATCGGGAATCCCCCCGGTTATTCCATAGAATATGGCCTGCTCCTCGGCATTAAAACCCTTCAGCAGCATGGCGGATTCATAATAAGCAAAAGGTTTGACTTTGAACTGGGCAGTGCGTCTTCCATACAGAGGGCTTTTATACCCTAATACCTGATACTCCATAAAGCTCATGGATGAACCGCAGAGAATCAGAAAAAGCTTGCTTTCCTTCAGTTTCGTGTCAATGTGGGCCTGAATAATTGACGAGATTGCCCTGTTGCTTTGAGCCAGATAGGGATATTCGTCAATGACCAGAACTATTCTTTCATCACGGGATATCCTATAAATATAGTCAAAAGCTTTTTCCCAATTAGAAAAGTATGCGTTCCCTTCGGATTCCTTTGAAGTGGCAGTAAAAACATCCGTACTGAAATTTTCTATGTTGATTAAATCATTTGCTTCACGGGCAATAAAGTAAATCGCTTTTTTCCCTTTGCAGAATTCTCTGATAAGCGTGGTCTTTCCAACCCGCCGCCTGCCGTAAATTACAGCAAACTCGAACCGTCCGCTCTCATACAGCTTATTTAACTTTTTAAGTTCCTGCTCTCTCCCCACAAACATCGACAATCACCTCTCAATTTGCAAACTCGTAAGTTTGCAACTCATAAGTAGAGGTTATCATATTCTTCCTGCGAATTCAAGTTTATGCCCAATATTGCCTGAAAGGATACCTTTTTTTATCAAATCCTTCTGCTGTCCAGCAGCAGCTGTTCCTGCAATTTTCTGAGTCCGTCCTTGATTGTCCGGGCCCTGACTTCCCCGATCCCTTCAACACTGTCCAGCTCCTGCATGCTGGCTCTCAGTATGCCCTGAAGATTTGAAAACCTGTCGGCAAGCTTCCGGATGACGGATACCGGTACCCTGGGCAGCTTGCACATCATTCTGAAGCCTTTGGGCGTTATGTTTATGTCATGGGAATTTATTCCGCTGTAATAGCCCAGGGTCCTGCAGATGGCAGCCAGGTTCATCAGTTCGTCGTAGGTGAGAGCACTTATTTCCCTCTGTATGTCTTCCGGTGTTTTCCCATCGACGGAAATCATGTAATCCTCGATGACAAGCATGCCGTCCTGCTCGATGTTGGCAAGCAGCTCTTCAAGCTGCATGCTTACAAGCCTGCCTTCATTGCCCAGTTCATAGACGTACCTGTCGATTTCCGCCACGATCCGCATGAACATCTCCGTTCTCTGTACGACGAAGGCCACATCCTCCAGGGTGACAATATCGTCAAACTCCTGTACGCTCAGGTTGGCCATGCCGCTGTCAAGCACCAGCTTGTATTTCTCCAGGGTCTGCAGCGCCTGGTTTGCCCTGGTCAGTATGGAGGGAGTATCCCTCAGGATGAACTTCCTGGGCCCCTTATATACGGATATGATATTTCTGCGCTGGGAAATACTGATTACAATCTCGCCGGTCTGCCGGGCGAACCTTTCGGCGCTCTTGTGCCTGGTTCCCGTTTCTTCCGTGGGTATGGAAGGGTTGGGTATCAGGAGGGCATTGGCCAGAAGAATACTTTTCAGATCCTTGCTGATGATGATCGCACCGTCCATTTTCGCCAGTTCATATAAATGGGCTGCCGAGTACTCCTTATTTATATAGAAGCCCCCGTCCACCAGGCTCATCACCTCGCTGGAATCCCCGATTACAATGAGCGCTCCCGTCTTTGCGCGCATGATGTTCTCCAGCCCCTCCCTCAAAGGAGTTCCAGGAGCCATCATCTTGAGAATGTCAATTCCTTCATGGTCCCTTAACCGTTCTTCCCTCATCCCATATCCTCCAGACTGAAAAAGCAAAGTCTTTGATAAAGCATTTCCTAAAGCAGCAGCTCCAATGCCTCGTAAACATTTCCCACACCTTTAATATTTATATCCGCCAGTTCCTTCATTTTTTCCAGCATTTTTATATTCCCTGAAGGAATGATACAATTTTTGAAGCCTATCCGCATAGCCTCCATGACTCTTTTATCGATCTGGCTCACCGCCCTTACTTCCCCGGTAAGGCCCACCTCTCCCAGCACCACCGTGTGCTCATCCACCGGCACGTCCCTGAAGCTGGATGCGATGGCAACAACCAGGCCGAGGTCGCAAGCCGGCTCGTCAATCTTCAGGCCTCCGATAACATTTACATAGGCGTCGTAATTGCTGAGCTGCATGCCCACGCGCTTTTCAAGCACGGCCATGAGAAGGGTGATCCTGTTATAATCGATTCCCGTAGCCATTCTGCGGGGCATACCAAAGCTTGTAGGGCACACCAGAGCCTGAATTTCAATGAGCATGGGCCTGGACCCTTCAAGGCTGGACACCACCACCGAGCCGGGAACATTTTCCGGCCGTCCGGACAGCATCATGACGGAAGGGTTCTCCACTTCTTCCAGTCCTGTTTCCCGCATCTCAAATATACCCACTTCGTTGGTGGAGCCAAACCTGTTTTTTACTGCCCGTAAAACCCTGTAGGTCAGGTGCCTTTCACCTTCGAAATAAAGAACGGTGTCAACCATATGCTCCAGCACTCTCGGGCCGGCAATTGCACCCTCTTTTGTCACATGTCCGACGATGACCATGGCGATACCCAGGGTCTTGGCAATCCGCATAAGCCTTGCGGTGACCTCCCTCACCTGGCTCACGCTTCCCGGAGCCGAAGACAGCTCATCCATGAACATGGTCTGTATGGAGTCAATGACCACGAAGCCCGGCCGGTCGTCTTCGATGAGCTTTTCTATGGCCCGGATGCTGGTCTCCGAAAGCATCAAAAGGTTGGGATTCTTTATACCCAGCCGGTCTGCCCTGAGCTTGATCTGCCTGACGGATTCCTCCCCCGACACATACAGGATTTTGGAGTCAATTTTAATCCTTTCACATACCTGAAGAAGGATGGTAGACTTTCCTATTCCCGGGTCACCGCCTACCAGGATCAGCGAGCCCCTTACGATGCCTCCGCCCAGAACCCGGTCCAGTTCCTTCATCCCGCTGGAATGGCGCTCCTCATTCTCGATTTCAACCTCGTTGATGCTTATGGCCTTTACCTCTCCGGTGCCGATACCCGGCTTGGCCTCCGGCTCCTTGATCTCCTCCATGAAAGTGTTCCATTGATTGCAGGCAGGGCATTTTCCCAGCCAGCCCAGGCTTTCATAGCCACACTCCTGGCAGACATATTTGGTCTTGCTTTTTGCCATAGCCTCACCCGTCCTTTTCTTCTTTCTGTCCCAGCTCCCCGGCCTCCAGCAGCCCGAAGAGCACCAATACGAACATGGCGTGGGACCAGGTCAGCGGTATTACCCATGCCGCCCTTCCGTCCTCCCTGCCCACCTGCTCCGGCAGCAGCTCCAGCTCCGTCCTGGATCTTACGGCCCATTCAAAATATTCCCTGGCTCTGGTAAATTCCTTTTTTTCTATATAATACAGGGCAACCCACAGGGTAGTCAAAACCCATGGATTTCCCCCGATGTAATTATCATTTTCATATCTCCGGATACCGCCTGCATTCTGTGACGTCAATACTCTCTCGATGGTATTGACGGTGCTCTCCACCCTGGGATCCCGGGGATCAAAAGTCCGGAATGGGATGGCAACCCCCAGGAGGCTCACGTCAACGGTCCAGTCCTCCATGCTGACCTCCCTTTTATAGCCCTTGGGATTTACCTCAATCACTGTGGTGTTATCGGAAGGCTCTCCTCCCCACGGGTTCAGCTTCACCCGTACACTCCGGATAAAACAGCCGTGCTCCTCCTTCCACAAGAGTCCTTCCATTGCCTCCCGGATAGAGTGGCAGACCTTCTCCCACAGGCCGGTGCTGCCGTCCGCCACACCGAGTATGCCCGCAATTTCGATACCGGCCTTTATTCCGCCATATACCGCTGCGGAAGAATAGGTATGCTCTCCCACCCGTTCCTCCCACAGGTCATAGCTTGGCTTTGGAAGTCCCGTTTCCTCATCGATAAAACCCGCAAGGAAATCCGTTCCCCTCTTTACACTGTCCCATACGCCTTTAAGGAATTCCATGCTCCCGGTGACCCTGTAATGTTCAAGCATTCCCCATATCAGGGTTCCCGTCTCATCCACCTGAAGCCCCCAGGATGGCGCCAGGTTACCGTCCATGTGATACCTCTGCTGCCAGGAGCCGTCCTCCTCCTGGGCACCTTTCGCCCATTCGTAGAACCTGTCCACTACGCTGTAAAGCCCGCATTTATCCAGTGCTCCCGTTATAAATGCCGCATCCCTGCCCCAGCAGTAAGCATACCTTCCACAGCGGCTAAACTCCTCATCAATTTCCGGCGCCGCCAGAAGTCCTCCCGAACGCTCGTCGGCTGCAAGCTTGAAAACCAGAAGGGACCTCCGGTATAAGCTGTCAACCGCATCGATCCCGGTATGTATCCTGTTTGCTCCCGCAATATAGTCCAGCCAGTATTGCCTGGTTCCCTCCAGCTCTGCCTGTACGTCCATCCCTTCCAGCTCTTTTACCATGCTTTTCACACCTTTGAGCGTGTGGGCGGCGCATATCTTCAAGGTAAAGAAGGCTTTTTCCCCCGGTTTTATGCCGCCAAGCCTCCAGGAGACAGCCCCGTCGGGCATCATCCCGATACTGTCATAGCCTTTCAGCTCCGAATATGCGGCGGCGTCCCGGGCATTATTTCCCAACTGGAACTGATAAACCTCCCGGTCGCCCGTCAGGGCAATATAATAGTCGTGTTTGTAATGGATCAACGCCTCATTGCGAAAGTCAAAAAGTACGCTCCTCACTTCCGGAACGGTATTTATACAGGCGGAGTACACCACGATGCCCGCATCCATGTCCGCCGACCCCAGATTTTCAACCTCATAATGCCTCACCAGCACATCTTTTTCAAGGAGGCAAAAATCCAGCTGTCTTACCCTCAAGCCTTTTTCATAATTACTATATAGAGTTTCAACAATATTCGTGTCTTTTATATATTTCTGGCTGTGCTGAAAATGCTCTCCGTCAAGCCACCGCGTGCTGTGCATTTCCCCCGGAGTGAACACTCCCACGCTCATTTTCTCTATATGCTGGGGATAATCGATGTGGGGCCAGAAGAGCCTTACAAGCTCCCCTCCGTCCGACAGGCAGCCAAGCATCCGCGAATTGCCTATAATTACATTGTTAAAATACGTTTTTGCCATATACCCTCCCGAAACCAAAGGCAGTCAGAAATTATTATAGCATAGTTTATAATGAGCACAGCTTATAATTCAAAATTTCCATCAATCAAGCTGTGCGAATTTCATCGATAACTACCTTGCTTTATTTTAAATTTATCGTCTGCTGTCGATCTTATTTGCTTAGGATAAATATTTTTCCTTTAAAGGTGCAAACTAATCAGTGAAATTTAAATATTCTTCCAAATGCGTAATTAACGGAGGGACAACATGCCACCCCATATAAACGACTTTATTTATTATACAACCCAGTTGACACAGGTGATTGTATTTATTGCCGGCTGTTATTTTTTTGGAGTTTCCATTTTCGGCTGGGTCAAGCGCAAGGAAGTTCCCGCCCAGGAGATACTTCCGGAGAAAAGGTTTGCAGTCATCATTGCCGCCCACAACGAAGAACTGGTCATTGCACACATCATTGACAGCCTTTCCAGGCAAAGCTATCCCAAAAATCTTTATGATATTTTCGTCGTGGCGGACAACTGCACGGATAAAACCGCTGAAATAGCGGCAAAGCATGGCGCCCTGGTGTATGTCCGGTCCAATAATGAAGAAAGAGGAAAGGGCTATGCGCTGGAGTGGATGTTCCACCAGATTTACTCCATGGAAAAAAAATATGATGTCATATCGGTTTTCGACGCAGACAATCTAGTGTCTTCCAACTTCCTCCTGGAGATGAACCGGCGGCTTTGCCAGGGGCACAAGGTTGTACAGGGTTACATAGACAGCAAAAATCCTTTTGATTCCTGGATCACCTGCTCCTATTCCATCGCTTTCTGGCTATCAAACCGGATATTTCAGCTTTCCAGGTATTATCTGGGGCTGAGCTGCGGATTGTGCGGAACAGGCTTCTGCATCGATCTGGAGACCCTAAAGAAGATCGGCTGGGGCGCTACCTGCCTGACAGAGGACCTGGAATTCACCATGAAGCTGGGCATCAACAATATGAAGGTGGCCTGGGCCCACGAAGCGGTGGTTTATGATGAAAAACCCCTGACCCTGAGGCAGTCCTGGAATCAGCGGAAACGCTGGATGCAGGGCCATGCCGATTGCGCGGGGAGGTTTCTTGTTCCCCTTTTCCGGAAAGCCTTCCGTGAAGGCGACCTCACTGCCTTTGACTGCGCCGTATACCTGTTTCAGCCCATACGCTTTGTGTTTATCGGCCTTATTACCATTATGATGTGGGTCCAGACCCTCTATCCCGAATCGCCCTTCTTCTGCCTGAAATATGTTTTCCCCACGGAAGTGTGGTTTATATTTGTACTTTTGCAGTTTTTTTACGGTCCTTCCATCATTCTGGCGGAAAAGAAATTTAATCTCAAAGTCCTGTTCGGCTTCCTGATATACCCCTTTTACTGCCTTACCTGGGTTCCCATCACCATACAGGGCTTTATGAGCAAAAACAATAAGGACTGGAGCCACACCCTCCACACCAGGGAAATCAGCATCAACGAACTGGAAAAAGCCTGAATGCGGCTCACTCCCCGGCTGCTTTAAAGTAATTGCTCCTTACGATTTTGTCGGCAAGGTCAATTCCATTGATGGCAGCCTGTTTTTCTTCTTCGCCGGTACTTTGTCCCACAAAGGTCCTATCAGATAGTACTGCAAAGCTCCTGGAGGTTCTCAGGAGATTCCTGCCCATGGCCGTCTGCGCATATTCTTCCTCATCTACACCCATAAGGTATGCAATGGTGGGCATGATGTCGATCTGTCCCCCGATGGTCTCCTTCCGCTCCTCTTGCCCGTCCTCCTGATAAGCGATCAGGGGAATGCATTTGTTTTTGTCATACCACCAGGACTCCCGGGGCTGTATGCTTTCAAGCTCGTCCTGGTAATACTTGTGTACGCCACAGTGATCCCCCGCAATGGTTATCACCGAGTTCTCAAGGGCTCCGTCCTGCCTTAGCTTCTCAATCAGCAGCCCTATGTGCTTGTCCGTATAGTGCATGCTTTGAAAATAGCCGCCCAGCTTTGTTTTATCCAGCTCCTTGTCCAGCTTTAACTCCCTGTATTTTTCGGGCAGGTCGAAGGGTCCATGACTGGTCATGGTGACCACGAAGCTGTAAAAAGGCTGTTTTTGCTTCACAAGCACATCTCCCACCTGCCGCAGGTAGGAACCGTCGCTAAGGCCCAGGCCTATTTCCTCATCCACCGTGAACGATTCTACATCCAGGCATTTGTCAAAGCCTATGGCTTCCGTGGCCTCCATCCAGTTCCAGAAGGCCCCCTTGTCCGAATGGATGGCAAGAGTGTCGTATCCATGCTTTTCCATCAATTGGGGCAGGGAATTGTAAGTATTGTATGGATAGCGGAAAAAGGTACTGCCGCTTCTTACCGGATATACCGACGTATTGACCATCAAGTCGGAATCGGAACTGGTTCCGTTGTGTACCTGTTCATATATATTGGGAAAATAGATGCTGTTTTTTAAAAGCTTGTTGATATTCGGAGTTATTTCCTGCCCGTTGATTTTACGGCCGATCACAAAGTTTTCAAGGGACTCAAACTGTATGTGTATCAGGTTCTTCCCCTTGAACAGGGCTTTATACCCGTTCTCCGGCAGGTCCTCCTTTTTGTTCTCAAACCATGCCTCTATTTCCTGCTTCTCTTCCTCTCTCAATACCAGGGGCCTGGACTCTTGCGCATAATTATAGGTATCATACAGGTGAAAGCCCAACGGAGACAGGTTGGTTATTGTCTCCTTCGGCGTCCAGCATATGCGGAACAGGATCTGGTTCTGTCCGCCTTCAACGATGTCTACCTTGTGGTGCACATAGGCGATATAGCCGGAGGCCAGGAAAAAAATCGCCGCAAAAAGGGGCAGGTTCCTGTTCCCCTTGGAAAAAGGATGCTTTGTAAACAGGACCATCAGCAGCAGTATGATCCCGTCAAAGAGGAATACGGCATCTGCCCTTCTTGCCATGGAATAGATGCAATCCCCCATATTCTGAAGGTTTGCGGTCTGGCTGAGGAGGTGCAGGTTCAGCATGGTGCCGAAGCCCCTGTAATACCACAGGTCAAAAACAAAAAGCGTTGAAAATGCCAGGTTGAACAGGACCAGGTACCACATTCTGGCCTTTCCCCTCAGTAAAAACGCAAAAGAAAGCAGTACGGCAATAAAACTGCCGTATATCCACAGGGAAGGCACGGTGTGGTAGGCGGTGCGCAGGTCAAAAGGAATATCCCCCTGGGCGATGATAAAACCGATAAAAATTACGGATTTTAAAAGAATAATAGCGAAGGTATAGTACCAAAGGAAGTCCCTCGAAATGGAAACCACTTTTTCCCTTGCATAGGCCCCCGCTTTAATCACATATTCAGTCATAAAGATTATCCCCACAAAAAAATATAGTGCGCATTACACGCACTATATATATTAACCTCCATGAGAGGCAGTTGCAACTGCAAAACTTCAATGAAATTCCGCTCCTCCACCCGCAACAAGGCGAATAAAGGAGGTTAATTGGCCAAGTGCGAAGCACGGCCATAAATTCAGGTTTTAGCTGGTTGAAAGACGAAGTCTTCAGGCTAGCCTACTTTTTTAAGTCCTTCAATATCATCAATATCCAGCACTTTTGTATGCAGTGTATGTATCCATTCCTTCTTATCCACGTCCAGCAGTCCCTGTATGACGATGGGGACCCAGGTAAGGTTGTAAAGGGGAGCGGTAAGAAAATATTTCAAGGTTTTCAAATCCAGTTTCCTTTCAAGGATAAGGAAAAACATCCCCAGGTAAATCACTCCCAGCGTCAGCAGCGACTGGTAGCCTCCCTCCGTGAACAGCTTCGTCAAAAACGCAGGCAGACCAAAAACCATAATCACTCCATTGAAGACCAGAATCACAGGCTGGAGCAGGTAAATAGCCGAATCGAAGGCAACCATGTCCGTATCCCTGTAGGCCTTTGCCAGGAGTGCCCCGAAGTACTTCCTCATGCAGTCGAAATGCCCCTGCATCCACCTTTTTCTCTGTCTCCAGGATTGAGCCAGCTTCAGCGGTTTTTCATCATAGATGACGGCTTCGTGGGACCAGTAAACCTTCATTCCCTTAAGCACCAGCTTCATGGTAAATTCCAGGTCCTCCGTCAGGCTGTTGGCTCCCCATCCGATTTCCTTCAGTACCTCCGTCTTGACCATAAATCCCGTGCCACCGAGTACGCAGCTCAGCCCCAGATAATACCTCGGGAGCTGGAACATCCGGTTTCCAATCCAGAAGGCGATGGAATTGTTGGAGGAAATCCACGTGTCATTGGGATTTTTGCTGTCCAGGTAGCCCTGGACCACATTATGCCCCATGGAGAGCTGCTTGTTCATCTCCAGGAGAAAATTCGGGGAAGCCAGGTTATCCGCGTCAAAGATGCATATCCCGTCGTATTTCTTATCCATTTTGAAAAGCTTTTCAAACATCCATTCCAGGGAGTATCCTTTGCCCCTTTTTACGTTGTCGAACCGTTCGTATACCTTTGCACCGGTCTCTCTTGCAATGTCCGCCGTGCCGTCGGTACAGTTGTCGGCAATCACGAATATATCGTACATATTTCTGGGATAATTCATTTGTTTGAGATTTCTTATTATATTTCCGATCACAGCTTCTTCATTATGTGCCGCTACAAGGATTGCAAACCTATTTACCGCCGGAAACTTCTCTGCCGGAACACCTTTTCTTTTTATCCAGCCGAAAGCCGAAACAAACAAATAGTACGCAAAGAAGCACAAAAGTGTAATTTGCAACACATAAAAAGCTATGTCTGGTAAATCGTTCAATAACAGACCAAACCTGCTTATCGTATTCATATTCAATTGTTTCTCCTTTTTTATCTCTCTCTATATATGTATTTATCTATTTAAAACTTTTGAAGCTCCAATAACGGTAGAGCCCTTGTCATTAAAGCCTCCCAAGTTTATTCTTCCAATAAAAACACTCTAAACAAAGTTACAATAGTTTGCCGCGTTTGGCAAGGGCTGTTTTCGCTAATTATCCGCAGATAATTTCAAATAGCATGCATTTTCTGGAATATTACCCTGCAATTAAGGGATTAAGGTCCTGTACATAGTTTGTTCATAAATACCATAGAAAAAAGCCTCCTGACCGGAGGCTTCCTTCTCATTTCTTATCCATGACGATTTGATCTTCTTCCACATTGATCTTGATACTGTCTCCCGCCTTCACCTTTCCTTCCAGCATGGCCTCTGCAAGTTTGTCTTCCACCAGGCTCTGTATCGACCTTCTGAGCGGCCTTGCCCCGTATACCGGGTCAAAACCCTTTTTGGCCAGGAAGGCTTTGGCTCCGTCGGAAACCTCGATGGTTATCCCCGTTTGCTTGAGCCTCTTGCCCAGGCTTTCAAGCATCAGCCCCACGATTTGCTTGAGGTGCTCCTCATCCAGGGGATGGAACACGATGATTTCATCAATCCTGTTGAGGAACTCGGGCCGGAAGGTCCTCTTGAGTTCACCCATGACATTGCTCTTCATATCCTCGTAGCTTCTTGACTTTTCGTCGCTTCCCGCAGAGAATCCGAGGCGTTTGGGCTCGGTGATCATTCTGGCTCCCACATTGGAAGTCATGATAATTACCGTGTTCCTGAAGTCCACCAGCCTTCCCTGGGCATCCGTCAACCTGCCGTCCTCAAGAATCTGCAGCAGGATGTTGAAAACATCGGGATGAGCCTTTTCAATTTCATCAAAAAGCAATACCGAATAGGGCT
>JAFADI010000032.1 GCA_023424965.1 Bacillota bacterium | reverse complement strand
ATAGAGATCAATGAAGTCCGCGGAAGACCGGAAGCCGAATTTTTTGTTTTCAGCAGCATGAACGGCGAAGCCGTCAAGACCAGGCCGCAGGAAGCCAGAGGCGGCGGAGTGGTGGATATCATATCCCTGGCCATAAGGGTTGCCATGCTGCAGTGCAGCAACCTGGACATCAAAGGCCCTATTATCCTGGATGAGCCGGCAAAGCATGTAAGTGAGGACTATATCAACCGGGTTGGGGAATTTCTCAAGCAGGTCAGCGAACGTTTTGACCGCCAGGTGATTATTGTGACCCACGACAGGCATTTGAGTGAAATCGCCGATAAATGCTACAGGATTGAAATGTCTGACGGAATAAGTAATGCATTTGTTTTTCTTGACACGAATTTTAAAAAAGATTAAAATTAACTTAATGTTAGAAATACCGTTCATTTGTGTAAGTTCTGGCAGATTGACCATTGAAAACTGAATACAGAGGAGGTGTGGTGTTATTAATGTAGTATATTTGCTGATTGGACTGAGCATTGGATTAGTAATTGCAGGTATTGCTTCATCAATAATGTTCCGCAGAGGAATTGAGTATAGAAAACAAAAAGCTGAAGCGGAAATCGGAAGTGCAGAACAGGAAGCTAAACGAATTGTAAGTGAAGCCCAAAGAATTGGCGAAGGTAAGAAAAGGGAAGTACTCCTCGAGGCGAAGGAAGAGGTTCACCGGAGCAGAGTAGAGCTTGACAGGGAAATTAAGGACAGGCGAAACGAAATCCAGCGCCAGGAGAGAAGATTGGTACAGAAAGAGGAAACCCTCGACAAAAAGGTTGAAACTCTGGAGCAGAAGGAAGAAGTTCTGAACAGGAAAACAAAGGACATTCAAGTCCTCCAGGAAAAAACCGTTGAACTGCAGAAACGCCAGATGGAAGAGCTTGAAAGAATTTCAGGACTTTCAATCGAGGATGCGAAGGAATACCTCTTGAGAAACATTGAAAACGAAGTCAAGCATGAGGCGGCAGTTCTTATCAAGGACATCGAAGCCAGGGCAAAGGAAGAGGCAGACAGGAAGGCCAAGGATATCATCGCTTGTGCAATTCAAAAATGTGCTGCTGATCATGTTTCAGAAACCACGGTTTCAGTGGTTCCCCTTCCGAATGATGAAATGAAGGGAAGAATCATAGGCCGTGAAGGACGTAATATCAGGACCCTCGAGACGCTGACCGGAATTGACCTCATTATCGATGATACTCCGGAAGCGGTGATCTTGTCGGGATTTGATCCAATCCGAAGAGAGGTTGCCAGAATAACACTTGAAAAACTCATTCTTGATGGCAGAATACATCCCGCAAGGATTGAGGAAATGGTGGAAAAGGCAAGAAAAGAAGTTGAGAATACCATACGCCAGGAAGGCGACAATGCCGCATTTGAAACCGGCGTTCACGGTTTGCACCCTGAAGTGATAAAGCTTCTGGGCAAGCTCAAGTTCAGAACCAGTTACGGTCAGAATGTTTTAAACCATTCGATCGAAGTTTCACATCTCGCAGGCTTAATGGCAGCGGAGTTAGGTGCCGATGTCAATCTCGCCAAAAGAGCAGGATTGCTGCATGATATAGGAAAAGCAGTGGACCATGAAGTTGAAGGCTCTCACGTGACCATAGGCGCTGACCTTGCTAAAAAGTACAGGGAAGGCAACGACGTAGTCAATGCCATTATGGCGCACCACGGTGATATTGAAGCCACTTCCATGGTAGCGGTTCTTGTACAAGCTGCGGATTCCATCTCAGCCGCAAGGCCGGGTGCGAGAAGAGAGACCCTTGAGTCTTATATCAAGAGGCTGGAAAAGCTCGAAGAAATCGCAAATTCTTTTGCTGGCGTTGAAAAGTCCTTTGCTATCCAGGCGGGTAGGGAAATAAGGATTATGGTAAAGCCTGAGGATGTGTCTGACGACAACATCATATTGAAGGCAAGGGAAATTGTAAAGAAAATTGAAAGCGAACTGGAATACCCTGGACAGATCAAAGTAAACGTCATTAGGGAAACCAGAGCGATCGAGTATGCAAAATAACATCCGACAAATAAACATAAAAAGCGTGGAAACACGCTTTTTATGTTGTTGGGGTGGGAAATAATATTATAAGTTCCTAGAGAAATGGAGGCTGCAATTTGAAGGTCTTATTTATTGGTGATGTAGTAGGAAACCCCGGGAGAAAAGCAGTGAAGGAAATTGTTTCTCCTTTGAAGAAATCGATGGGCATTGATATTTGCATAGCAAACTGTGAAAACGCCGCAGGAGGCAGCGGCATTACCTATGTGGTGGCCCAGGAGCTGTATAAATCCGGTGTTGATGCCATAACCATGGGAAATCACACATGGTCTAAAAGAGAAATACTCAATTTTATCGATTCGGATCCCAATATTGTGCGGCCTGCAAATTATCCTCCGGAATTGCCCGGCAAGGGTTCGGCAGTGATTCATGTCAACGGCAAAAAAATAGGAATCCTCAACCTTCTGGGCAGGGTTTACATGGAAAGTGTGGACTGCCCCTTTAAAGCCGCCGAGAGGGAAATAGACTACCTGAAAAGCTCTGTAAAGGCCGTTCTGGTAGATATGCACGCAGAGGCCACCTCTGAAAAATGTGCTTTGGCCTGGCATATCGACGGCAGGGTGAGCTGCGTTCTGGGTACCCACACCCATGTACAGACGGCCGACGAAAGGATATTGCCCTTTGGAACGGCATACATAACCGATGTGGGAATGACGGGCCCCTACGACGGAATCATCGGCATCGACAGGGAGATCATCATAAACAAGTTTATTACCCACATGCCGGCAAAGTTCGAGATCGCCAGAGGACCGGCACAGTTTAACGCCGTGGTCATGGAAATCGATGAGGTTAGCGGCAAGACAGTAAGTATAGAGAGAATTTCCCGGCTTCTGAACATGGCGTGAGCTCCTTGTAACTGAAATAATACAATATTTTCTAATTCTTCTATAAAAAAAGAGGAATTTCAAATTTTTTGTAGAATAATTGTGTTATGAATGTTGTTAGGGGGTTGTATCATGGATGTATTAAAGGTCTCAGCAAAGTCCAATCCAAATTCCATTGCAGGTGCCTTAGCCGGAGTTATAAGGGAGAGAGGCTCTGCCGAGATACAAGCTATTGGTGCAGGAGCTTTGAACCAGGCCGTGAAGGCCGTAGCTATTGCAAGAGGTTTTGTTGCCCCGGCAGGAATCGAATTGATTTGCATTCCTGCTTTCACAGATGTTCAAATTGACGGTGAAGAAAGAACTGCGATAAAGCTTATCGTTGAACCAAGAAGATAACCGGTTTATCATAACCGATAAACAAAAAGCTGGTTTTGGGTCATTTCATTACTGAGGTGGCCCAATTGGCATTCCCGATGCTTTTTTTTTGCCCTTTTTGGGAAGTGTATGCCTGTTGTAGCCCGGAGAAGGGTATGGTATATTTTATAGTGTAACAATTTTTGGAGGCTGAAAACTTGAGGATTGATGAAATTAACGACAGAGGCTTCATTCACGCAAAAAGGGGCCAACTGGAATACATACAGTTCAAAAACCTGCTAAACCATGAAAGTGCATTGACCCATTGCTTTACAACCAGAAAGGGCGGTGTCAGCACCGGCGAATGCCAGGCGCTGAACATGGGCTTCAATAAAAAAGACGACAGGTCCAATGTGGAAGAAAACTACAGAAGGCTATGCCGTGAACTGGAGATTGAAATGGAGCACCTGGTATTTTCAAACCAGGTGCATGAAGACAGGGTAAGAGCGGTGGATGAAGGAGACCGTGGCAAAGGGATAACCAGGGAAAGCGATATTAAAGGCTATGACGGGCTGATGACGGATAGACCGGGGGTAGCCCTGGTGACCTTTTACGCCGACTGTGTGCCTATATTCCTTTTTGACCCCGTCCGGAAAGCGATTGCCCTGTCACACTCAGGCTGGAGAGGAACCGTCAAAGAAATAGGAAAGGTGACGGTGGAAAAAATGACGGAGACCTATGGCTGCAAAGGCGAAGACATCATTGCCGCTGTGGGACCCTCCATCGGCGCTTGCTGCTTTGAAGCGGGGGACGAGGTTTACAGTGAATTTGCCGTAAAATTTCCCTGGAATGAAGAAGTGTGCAGAAAAACAGGGGAAGGCAAATGGCACATCAATTTGCAGGAAACCATAAAAAGAACCCTCCTGTCCGCCGGCGTCAAGGAGCAAAATATAAGCATCAGCGGAATTTGTACAAAATGCAATAAAGACCTGTTTTTTTCACACCGCGGAGACAAAGGCAGGACAGGAAGCCTCGCGGCAATCATGCAGTTGAAACAGGCCTCTAAATAACCGTTAAAGCATGATTGAAAAATTAGTTCCCGTTTTTCGCGGGCCGCTTATCGGTAGGATACGCGGTGTAGCGAAATGATACGGGAAGTTATTTTTTCAACATGACTAAGGAGAGCAAATGGTGAGAAGGATATCCCTTTTATTGACGATCATATTGACAGTGAGCCTGGTTTTTGCCTCCTGCAAGCCCATGATGGGCGAGAGTGAGGATTTGAGGCAGGAAATGGACTCCAATTATGCAAAAAACAAGGACGACATCATGGATAACGGACCGGTGAGAAGGGGGACGTTAAAACTTTTCACCACCACTCCCGATACCTTAAATCCCATATTTACCAGCAATGTATATGTGCAGAACTTCTCAAACCTTATTTTCGAGGGCCTTGTCAAGCTGGATAAAAGCCAGAAACCCGTTCCCGTGCTTGCCGACAGGTGGGAGGTTTCTTCCGACGGGCTTATCTGGACCTTTTATTTGAAGGACAATATCCTGTGGCACGACAATATGCCCCTGGCGTCGGAGGATGTGGAATTCACGCTGAGTGCCATATTAAATCCCGGCCTCAACTCGGTTTACAAAAAAAATATAGAAAACGTGTCCACCTTTGCGGCTGTTGACAGGAAGACCTTCAGGATTATTCTCAAAAAGCCGGATTCATTCACGCCGGAGCGCATGACCTTTCCAATCCTGCCAAAGCACTATTTCATGGGTGAGAACCTGCAGATCACCGACCGGAACATGAGACCGGTCGGGACGGGACCCTACAAGTTCCAGGAGTATGCCGAGAAATCGGGAATCAAGCTTATCATGAATGACAAATGGTGGAATGCAAAAAACGCTGATAAAAGCGGTATTGACCTGCCCTATATCCACGATATCGAGATAAAGGTATATGGAAGCATCAAGGATGCCATCAGCGCATTTCAGACCCGGGATGTGGACATAAGCACGGTCCAGTCGGGAGAGTGCAGCAAATACAGTGGCAGGTCGGATCTTACGTTGAAAAAGTACACGGGAAATAATTACGAATATATCGCCTTTAACCTGTCCAACCGCATTCTCATGGACAAAACCGTGCGGCAGGCCATCGCCCAGGCGATAGACAAGTCGGCGGTGATCAACGATGTGATGCCCGGGGAAGCCATCGCTTCCGACCTGCCTTTGATACCGGATACCTGGCTTTTTGACACCAATATCATCAATTACACGCCAAGCCAGGCAAAAGCCAGGGAAATGCTGCTGAAAGACGGCTGGAAGGAAAAAAATGAGGTGCTGCAAAAGGTGATAAACGGTATCATGACGCCGTTGAACCTGGAAATACTGGTAAACGACGACAATGAGACCCGGTACAGGGCGGCGGTAAAAATAAGCGAGCAGTTGAAAGCCGCCGGAATAAACCTGCAGGTTAAGAGCCTGGCCTGGGATGAGGAAATGAAGGTGATCGGACAGAGGAAGTTCGATATGGTTTTGATCGGCTGTACGGTTCCGTCGATACCCGACATCTCATTTATGTATTCCACGTCGGAAATCGCTACGGGAAGAAATATTGCGGGTTACAGCAATGCGGATGTGGATTCCTATCTGGACAAAATCAGGCTGGAGAATGACGCAAGCCTGAAAAAAGCGCAGTTTATAAACATGAAGAGCATTATAAACGATGAACTTCCCTATATCGGACTCTGCTTTTTGAACAATGCGGTTTTATACAACAAAAAGGTCAGAGGGGAGATGAACCCTTACCAGTGGGACATACTGAGCGATTTGACCCGGTGGTATATTCCCATTGGATAAGGGACTTGAACAAAGACTTTAATGTATATATAATCTAACTTATGAAAATCATAAAGGAGACAAACCCATGCCTTGGATTATTATTATCGCACTTGCAATAGCGTTGGATCAGCTTTCGAAGTATTACATTGTGAAAACGGTCGAGTATCAGAGCATGATACCGGTAATAGACAACTTTTTTTATATTACCTATTCCAGGAACAAAGGGGCCGCCTGGGGGATACTGCAAAACGGAAGGTTTTTTTTCCTGGCGCTGACGCTGCTCGTTTCGGCGGTAATGATCTATATCATTATAAAAAACAGCAATAAGGTGCTGCGTACCTCTCTTGCCATGATCCTTGGCGGGGCGGCCGGCAATTTTATCGACAGGGCACGGGCTGGGAGCGTAGTGGACTTCCTGGATTTTTATTTTGGGTCGTACAATTTTCCCACATTTAATGTGGCAGACTCCTTTGTCGTTGTCGGCACCATCATACTGGCCTATTACATGCTTTTCATCTACAAGGAAAAAACGTGAACCGCCCGGCAAAGCCTGGGGAAAACCATATGTCATGTTGAAAAAATAACTTCCCGTATCATTTCGCTACACCGCGTATCATACCGATAGGCGGCCCGCGAAAAACGGGAACTAATTTTTCAAGCATGCCTATAAATGATAAAAGGAAATGATGATGGAAGAAATCAAACTGCTTTCAGATGAAAAAGACATTCGAATCGACGCATGGATATCCGGAAAGATTGACCAATACTCCCGTTCTTATATACGGAAGCTGATCGATGAGGAGCAGATACTGGTGAATGCCGGTCCTGTGAAAGCAAACTACAGGCTGAAGCCGGGAGACGAGATAATAATAAATATACCGGAGCCTGAGAAGCTGGATGTGGCTCCGGAAAAAATCGATTTGAAAATCGTCTACGAAGATGAAGATATCGTGGTGATCGACAAACCCAAAGGGATGGTGGTTCATCCCGCCGCCGGCAATTATTCCGGCACACTGGTCAACGCCCTGATGGAGTATTGCGGCGACAGCCTGTCCGACATCAACGGGGTGATCCGCCCGGGAATCGTTCACAGGATTGACAAGGACACCTCGGGACTTTTGGTGGTAGCAAAAAATAATTCGGCCCACGAGAAGCTGTCGGAGCTGCTGAAGACCCATGACATAAAAAGGGTGTATTTTGCCGTAGTAGAGGGCATCATCCGGGAGGACAGCGGCAAAATCGATGCTCCTATCGGAAGGCATCCGGCGGACCGGAAAAAGATGGCCGTAAACACCAAGAACGGCAGGAATGCGGTAACCCATTTCAAGGTCCTGGAGAGGTTCGGCAATAACACCTATGTGGAAGTGGAATTGGAAACAGGCAGGACCCATCAGATCAGGGTGCATATGTCCTACATCGGTTATCCTATCGTGGGGGATGAGGTATATGGCCGGCGAAAGCAGGCCCATGACATAAAAGGACAGGCCCTTCATGCCGGAAAGCTTCAATTTGTTCACCCTTCCACAGGAAAAGCAATGGAGTTCCAATCTCCGCTGCCTCCTTATTTTTCAAAGCTCCTCGAGGAATTGAGAACAACCTAGCTTAGAATCTTCCCAGGATGTATCGGAAGAAGAGATAATTTCTCTTGCTCATCCCCGCCTTCATTTTTGAAATCAGGCTGTCGTGAAACTGGCAAACAACCGCCTTGTCCTTATCGGAGATTTCATTTTCGCTAAACCGGGCGTTGATAAATATTCCGGTGACGGTTTTAAAGCCCACCGGTGCCATCGGTATCAGCCGGGCAACGCGTTCCGCAAACTCCGACGGCGTCTCTCCGGGGACAATTTTTATGTCCTCCAGGGCCATGATTTCAAGGTAATAGTGGTAAAAGCCCAGAATGCTGTCCCTTGGAGACGAATTTTTCAATCTGCGGAGCTTTATTTTTCTTCTTATCCAGTTCAATAGGAGTACAGCCAGCAGCAATAGCAGCAGGCCAAGGAGGGTAAGGGGAATGAGCAGCACATTCCTGTACCATTTCCGGTTATCCTGGTCCTGGAGGTCTTCCAGTGCACTCAGGTCCAGCTCCGACTCACTGTAGCCTTTAATCCTCATCAGGTACTGCATATAGTCAAGGCTGCTTTCAAAGCTGCCGGTATAGACTCCCTGCATATCCCGGTTGGCGTAAAAGGCCGACTGGAAGGGGGAGGTGGATTCGAAAGGAATCCAGCCGAAGCCTTCAAAATAGACTTCCACCCAGGCATGGGCCTGTTCGTTGGTTACCTCATAGGTGCTACCCGAGGAAGCTTTGGGAGGGAGGATATAGCCTTCCACATACCTGGCCGGTATCCCCAGGCTTCTTGTCATGATGGTCATGGCAGTGGCATAATAGCTGCAATAGCCTTCTTTCAGGTCAAAAAGGAAATAGTCGACAAAGTCCCGGTTTTTCGGGGTCGCTTTTGGTGTCAGGGTGTAGGGGAAGCCGGCGGAAAGATATTCTTCGATGGCTTTAACCCTGTCGTAATCTGTAGTCTTCCCCGCAGTAATATCCCTGGCCAGCTTTTTAACACGTTCAGGCAACTGCTCGGGCAGTTGGAGATACCTGGAGTAGACATCGTTGACGGTTGAAAAGGCGGTATTCATCAGCTGGAGCGAGCTGGCGTTCCTCAAAGGGTTCTCCTGGAGGACAAAATTAAAGCTGTAATGCCGCAAATCGGGATTTGCCGTAAGGATGTCCCGGCCCAGCAGGGTATTAAACCTGTCAATATCCGGCGCAAACTTTTCCAGGTAATACCCCGGCTTTGACTGCCGCAGCAGTTCGATGAACTCGGTGCTGGAATATTTGGGGTTGTACACCTGGAGGGTGTAGCTGAAATCGCTTCCCAGCTTCTGCCGGCTGGTAAGGGTACCGTTCAGGTCCACCTGGGCATCGACGGAGGAAGGCTTCCCAAAAATGATTTTCTCATTCTTGTTGGCCACAAAAAGGGTTTTGGTTTTCATGTCTTTAAAGGTGATCTTCACGGTATCTTTGAAAAAATATTTGTTGTATTCCACTTCGGTAAGCCGGTCAATAAAGAGGAAGCGGTTGAGCATTTCGTAGAAATCCAACCTCAGCGGGTTATTCACATTTGCGATGGGAAGCTGGGGCTGGTCCGCAGCTGTGTTTATCCATGCACTTCCCGTATACAGGTCCTTGACCACTCCTTTGAGGTAGATCTGCCTCGGGGCTTCAACCTTCATTACCACCGTTTTGTCCAGCTTGACCTTTCCTCCCAGGGAACCGGTACTCCCAAAGCCCGAGGTGGCAAGGGAAAAGTAATCATAGGATTTGAAACTCCTGTATTCCCTGTAAAAATAGTTGTAGGCGGCGACGATTTTTTTGTCCAGCCACGGCCACTCGATGGGCCTTTCACTCATGGGAAAGAAAAGGGCCACCAGACTCACGGCTACAATGCACAGGGGGGCTATCCACAGGGTGAATTGGGCCGGGTGGGCATATTCTCCCCCTTCATCGGAGGTACTGCTTATAAAAATAAACTTCATATAATAAATCAAGATGATAAAAAGAAACAGGTAAAAGGGGATGTAGCTGACCAGATAGTTCAGGGTCCATTGGGAAACAAAGATGGATATTCCCACTGCCAGCAGTACATAGAAATTAAAACGCTTTACTGCAAAAAAGAATACAAAAAGGGAGAAGGTTAAGGCCAGCAATGCCAGCGTAGAGAGGGCGTACCGGGTATTCAGGGTTTCCAGACCCTGGGTATAGTTATAAATCCAGAGGACATAGGCTACGGCTTTGTAGAGATAAGCAAGCAGCAGTTCTTTGTGGTAAAGGTAAACGCTTCCCGCCAGGGCGGATAGGACCGAGAGGGCAAGGACGCACAGGGTGGAAACTTTATTGATGAAAAGCAGTGAGTATACAAGCAGCAGGCCAAAGACGGCTCCGAAAATTGCAAAGGGATTATGGTTGAAATGCAGGGAGGTGGTCAGGGCGTAAATCAGGCTGAAGCCCCCCAGCGCCGCAAGCAAGACATTTATCATATGGTTTTGCAGGGAAGATATCCTTTTCAACATATTACCTCTCCAGTACCAGCTTAACATCGTCACTGATATTCAATTTGTACACACGGATCCCCATTTCCGGCAGGGAATCGAGAATATTGGCTGCATCCTGGTCTTTGATGCCTGTAATCTCCTCCGGCGAGGAATAGATGATGCTTATTTCATTTCCCAGCAGCCTGGCCTTATATAACTGGTTGTACAGCTCATAATCCATGTGGGGAGTGAAAATGAAAAGATTATTCTGGTAGATGCTTTCCCCCAGGTATATGTCCAGGATTTCCTTCAGGCCGATGGTTTCCTGGAACTTCAAGCCGGAAAGCACCCTGTAGGCCTCATCAAAGTCCAGGGGATTTTTTGCTTCCAGGTGAACGATGGTTTCCTTGAAAAATACCAGGCTTGTACTGAGCCAGTTGTTGAGGCAGTAGTACATTACCGCCAGCGCGGATTCGATGACTTTGTCTTCAATAATGGTATTTTCTTCAAAGGAATAGCGGTTCCTTTGAAGGTCCAGAATTAGGGTGGCATTGGTTTCGGAAGTGTTCTGAAAGTTTTTGACCATCAGCCGGTTGAGCTTGGAGGTGAGCTTCCAGTGAACCCTCTTGAAGCTGTCTCCGTATGCGTAATCCCTTATATCCGATACCGTTGTCATGTCTTCATACCGGTTGTTTTGAAGCGTCTGGGAGTCGGAGATGAAGTTCGTGCTGATGTGGAAACGGTCCAGCTTCACAATCCGGGGGTGTACGGTGACATATTTGGGCTCGAAGACCTTGTACCGGAGGCTGAAAAGTCCCAGAAGGTCATGAATGTCCACGTATTCAATGCCTACGTCGTATACCCCTCGGTACCGGCATTCCAGTTCGAAGGAGAAGCTTTTGTCCTTCAATGGGAGCAGTGAAAAGTTCTTGGATTGAAACTGCCTGGAGAAAATGTTTTTGGCCCCATAGAAGGCCACATTCAGATAGGGGTACAAGAGCAGGTCTTCATTGCACACGCTGAAAATAAACTTGACCTTTTCACCCTTGGTGACAAACTTTTTATCAATCTCCTGGGTGTACTTGAACCGCAGGAAAATATAGGCGGTGTGCAGCAGGGACAGCAAAGGCAGCAGCAGCACGACAAAAAAAAGTGTATAGGGCACTTTCCCGCCGTAAAAATACACAAACACAAAGGAAAGAAAAAACAGCGTCAAATAGAGAATCCTATTTCTTTTCATCATAATCCACCACCGGGACATAGGTTTTATTAACGATGGAATTAATGATATCCGGTGCGGAAATTTTCTTGAGCTTGGCTTCCTGCTTCAAAACAAGCCTGTGGGAGAGCACCGGAACCACCAGCTTTTTGACGTCGTCAGGAAGGACGAAGTTGCGTCCGTTGTAAAAGGCCCATGCCTGGGCTGCTCTGAACAGCGAGAGGGAGCCTCTGGGGCTGGAGCCCAGGATGACATCCGGGTGCTTTCTTGTCTGGCTGACGATTTCTACAATGTAGTCTTTTAGGCTTTTATCCACATGGACGCCTTTAACTTCCTCCTGAAGGGCAAGGATGCCGCTGGTGTCGGCAACGGGCTGCAAAGCCCCCAACGGACTTGAATATTGATATTTTGAAAGAATAAAGCTTTCTTCCCCCGGAGTAGGGTATCCGATGGAAATTTTCATAAAGAACCTGTCAAGCTGTGCTTCTGGAAGAGGGTAGGTACCCAGGTATTCAACGGGATTTTGGGTTGCAAGCACCATGAAGGGGGATGGAACCTTGTAGGTGACGCCGTCGACGGTGACCTGGTTTTCCTCCATGACTTCCAACAGGCTTGCCTGGGTTTTGGGGGAGGTACGGTTGATTTCATCCGCCAGGATGATGTTGCTCATGATGGCCCCTGCACGGTATTCAAAGCTGCCGGATTTCTGGTTGTAGATTGAAAAGCCTGTAATGTCCGACGGCAAGATGTCGGGGGTGAACTGAATCCTTTTGTAGGAGGAGTTTATCGACCTGGCAATGGCTGAAACAAGACTGGTTTTGCCCACGCCGGGAACATCTTCAATGAGCACATGCCCATTGCATACGAGAGACACCAGCGCCAGCTCGATGGCGTTCCTCTTTCCAATGATGACCTTTTCCACATTTTCAACGACGTTCTTTAAGATTTTCACGCTGTCGCTCATCCCTATCCACCCTTTACCGTAATTTAAGATCATGGTGTTACAATGCCAATTTCATATCCTGTGATTGAAATACCAGCCAATATATAAATCCGCAACCAACCAAACAGCACATTGATTTTGACGGAAAAGCAAACGAAGGGCGAAAAGCTGAATACACCTTATTGATATTTTAGCAAATATTTACTAGCAAATATATGTAATTGTTTTATAAAAATAATTTTATCGATCTGTGGAATTTGACATCATATAAATGAAGGCGGTGTGCCGGCACACCGCCTTCGATTAACTGATTCCCTGCGGTTACAGGGAAAGTACCTGAATGATCTCCTTAAGGGAGTCTCCGGATTTTTTCAGCAGGGTCTTTTCCGTTTCATCCAGCGGCACATCCAGGATCCGCTCGATACCCCTGGAATTTACGATGGTGGGAACGCTCAGGCAGACGTCCGAGAGGCCATACTGGCCTTCAAGCAGGCTGGAGACCGTCAGGATGGAATTTTCATCCCTGACAAGGGCTTCTACGATCCTTCTTACCGCCAGGGCAACGGCATAATAGGTTGCTCCCTTCCTCTTTATGATTTCGTAAGCTGCATTTTTCACATCATTGTAAATGTTGCCCACCAGGGTGGAGGCATCACAGTTGTGACAGCTCCGGCAGTAGTCCTCCATGGGGATGCCGGCAATGTTGGTCAGGCTCCAGGTGGCAACTTCGCTGTCGCCGTGCTCTCCGATGATATACCCGTGGATGTTTCGCGTATCGACTCCGAGCTGGTCTCCCAGAAGGAACCGGAAGCGTGCCGTATCCAGGACCGTGCCCGAGCCGATCACCTTGTTCTTGGGAAAGCCCGAAATTCTGTAGGTGACATAGGTGAGGATATCCACAGGATTGGTAACCACAAGGAGAATACAGTCCTTATTATATTTTACCGCTTCACTTACAATGCTCTTAAATACCGCCGTATTCTTCTGGACAAGGTCCAGCCGTGTTTCTCCGGGCTTTTGGTTGGCTCCGGCGGCGATTACGACGATGTCGGAGCCTGCACTGTCGGCATAGTTTCCTTCATATATTTTAACAGGCCTGACAAAGGGCATGCCGTGGTTCAGGTCCATTACCTCACCCTCGGCTTTGTCCCGGTTGATATCGATCAATACGATTTCGGAAATCAATCCGCTCAACATGAGTGTATACGCCGTGGTGGAGCCCACAAAGCCTGCGCCCACCACCGTTACCTTGTTTATGGTTTTTCCCGTCATAAAGAACAGCCTCCTTATATGTATAACTTAGTAAATAGTATACCTTTCCATCCGATAAATAAAACATTCTCCTTGTGCCCGTTGATAATGCAATCCTTAAACTGGTATAATAGCCTGGAAGACTTTATAGCTTCCTGAAAGAGAGGATGGATGTCTGAAAGAAATTGAAAATTTCTGAAAGACTTCCGCATTCGCATATTTTTGCGGATGCAAAAAATAAATTGCGTGCGAATAAATTGAATTTTATCCCATAAAAACTTTCATCGAAAGTTTTGGTTCCAGCATGGGATGATTCATTTATCCCATGCTGGAAATGGAGATAAATATGAACGCAGAAATTTTGGCCGTCGGCACGGAATTGCTTATGGGGCAGATCGCAAACACAAATGCCCAGTACATTTCCCGCCGGCTGAATGATATAGGAGTCAATGTTTATTTTCACAGTGTGGTGGGGGATAATCCCCACCGGCTTCAAGAATGCCTGGATATCGCTTTCAGAAGATCCGATGCGGTCATCATGACGGGGGGCCTGGGACCAACCCAGGATGACCTGACAAAAGAAACCGTCTCCGGACATATGGGCAGGAAACTGGTTTTGCATGAGGAAAGCCTGAAGAAGATTGAAGAATTTTTTAAGAGCATAAAGCGGCCGATGACTCAAAACAACGTAAAGCAGGCCTATCTGCCGGAGGACTGCATTGCTTTGGCCAATGACAACGGGACCGCTCCCGGGTGCATCATTGAGGGCGGAGGAAAAACCGTCGTCATGCTGCCGGGCCCGCCGTCGGAAATGAAGCCCATGTTCGAAAAATTTGTCATCCCCCATTTTGAAGCCAAATCCGGCTATATCCTGGTATCAAAATATATAAGGATTTTTGGAATCGGCGAGTCGGCCATGGAGGAACAAATCCTTGACCTGATAAACAGCCAGGAAAATCCCACCATTGCTCCTTATGCAAAGGAAGGGGAAGTGACCTTGAGATTGACGGCCAGGTATGACAAAGGCGGGGAAAATGCGGACCTGCTGTCTCCGGTCATCCACGAAATCGTGAGACGGTTCGGAGACAATGTGTATTCGCTGGAGGACAAGAACCTGGAGGAGGTTGTGGGAGAACTCCTCATTGAAAAAAACATTACCATTGCGGCTGCGGAATCCTGTACAGGAGGGCTTGTTTCCAGCAAGCTCACCAACATTCCCGGAATTTCACAGGTCTTCAACCGGGCGGTGATCTCCTACAGCAATGAGGCAAAGATGGAGAACCTGGGGGTCGGGGCGGAAACTCTCCAGAAGCATGGGGCAGTCAGCCGGGAAACAGCGGTTGAGATGGCCGAGGGAGTGCGCCGGCTTGCGAAGACGGATATAGGCATTTCAATTACGGGAATTGCGGGCCCCGGCGGGGGGACGGAAAAGAAGCCCGTGGGTCTGGTATACATAGCCCTTGCCGACGGGGAGAGTACCCAGTGCAAGGAATTGAGGCTTTGGGGAGACAGGAACAGGATCAGGAATGTAACCTGCCTTCATGTGTTTGATATGATTCGCAGACGGATAATTAACAAGTAGAGAACCTGGAGGTTAAAATTGGCTAATTCACACAAGAAAAGACTTGCCGGAGCAGCGGTTATTGTCATGATTTCAACCATACTCAGCAGGCTCACCGGCTATCTGAGGGAAATGCTGATCCCCACAAAGCTGGGCGTGGGGATGGTAGGAGACGCTTACAACGTGGCGTTTCTCGTGCCCGACCTGATGTACAACCTGATTCTGGGAGGAGCCATCGCAGCCGCCCTTATTCCGGTACTCTCCGGGTATATTGAAAGAGACGAAGAAAAGGACGGCTGGAAGGCGGTAGGCAGCTTCATTAACATTACAATTCTTGTGATGGTGGTTTTCTGCCTGCTGGGAATGATTTTTACCGACCGGTTGATTCCCATCGTGGCGGAGGGCTTCAAAAACAAAGGCCCCGAAACCCAGCTGCTGGCTGTCCGGCTTACCAGGATACTCTTTCCGTCGGTTTCCTTCCTGATGCTGGCGGGGATGTGCAACGGGATACTCAATTCCTACCACCGGTTTACCGCCGCCGCCTTCGGCCCGGTAATCTACAATCTGGGAGGCGTTTTGAGCCTGCTGCTTTTCGGCTCCAACACGGCGCTGGGGGCGGAGCGGGTTGCATACGGCGTAATGCTGAGCGCTTTGATTTATTTTCTCTTCCAGGTGTCGGTGGCCTTTAAGAACCTGAAATATTTCGGTCCCGTCATCCATCTAAAGCATCCGGGTTTAAAAAGACTTTTCAGCCTGGCCATACCTTCGCTGATATCCTCCTCAGTGGTACAGATCAACCTGATCATTTCCGCCCGGTTTGCCACCTTTGCGGCGGTAGGGAGCGTTACCATGTTCAACTCGGCAAACAGAACCTGGCAGCTGCCCCTGGGCATTTTCGCCCAGAGCATGGGTGTTGCCCTCCTGCCGACCCTTTCGGCCAGAGCTGCCACGGGGGATGAGGGGGAGTACCGGCGTATCCTGATGAAGGGCCTGAAAACTGTGCTTTTGCTTGCAATACCTTCGGCGGTGGGCTTCATAATCTTGAGGGAACCGGTGATCAGGACCCTGTTCAAGTTCTCCAGCAAGTTCACGGAGGCATCGGTGAATACAACGGGTTTCATTCTGATGTTTTTTTCACTGGCGCTGGTTTCCCAGTCGGTGGTGGCAATCATGACGAGGGCCTTCTTTGCGGTCAACGACACCAAAACTCCTTTATATATAGGAAGCAGTACCATTATTATCAACGGGGCTTTAAGCTGGCTGTTTTTTTACCACACCCCGCTGAATGTGGCGGGCATGGCCCTGGCTTACTCCATTTCCAGCACCGTATATGCGTTAATGCTGCTCCTGCTTATAAACAAGAAGATAAAAGGAGCCTATATGAAGGATTTGCTTTCTTTTCTCGGAAAGGCAGTTTTGGCTTCCGCGGCAATGGCCCTGGTGCTTTATCCTTTGAATTCGGTGCTGCCTGTAAATATTAATTCCAAGCTGAGCCAGGCTGTGTTTTTGGGCGTGGAGGCCGCTGCGGGAGCGGCAATCTATTTTGGAGTCATACTTCTTCTGCGGGTCGAGGAAGGAATGTATCTCTTCAACGCGGTGAAAAGAAGATTCAAAAGGAAGGGATAAAATTTAGGACGATTTGTTGTAAATATTTGTAAATACCCATTGACTTAGCTTGTCCTTTACTATATAATGAATAAGAACAAATGTTCGATTTTGCAAAAGGAGGAATTGGAAAGTATGTTGGAAAAGAAAAAGGCTTTGGAGATGGCTTTAGGACAAATAGAGAAGCAATTTGGAAAGGGAGCGGTCATGAAGCTGGGGGAGAGCACCCACATGAATGTAGAGGTAATTCCCACCGGTGCTATCGGACTTGATATCGCATTGGGCGTGGGCGGCGTTCCCAGGGGAAGAATTGTGGAGATTTTTGGCCCTGAATCCTCCGGTAAGACTACCGTCGCCCTTCACATTGTTGCAGAAGCTCAGAAGGCAGGGGGAGAAGCTGCCTACATCGATGCGGAACATGCGCTGGACCCCGTATACGCCCGTCAGCTTGGCGTTGATATAGACAACCTGATCGTTTCCCAGCCGGATACCGGCGAGCAGGCCCTGGAAATTGCCGAGGCCCTTGTAAGAAGTGGAGCCATCGACGTCATCGTTATCGATTCCGTTGCAGCCCTCGTTCCCAAGGCGGAAATCGACGGGGAAATGGGAGATGCCCATGTGGGACTTCAGGCCAGACTTATGTCCCAGGCCTTGAGAAAGCTGGCAGGCGTCATAAGCAAATCGAAGACCACCGCCATATTTATCAACCAGCTTAGAGAAAAGGTCGGCGTAATGTTCGGAAATCCCGAGACGACTCCCGGAGGTAGGGCTTTAAAGTTCTATGCCTCGGTGAGACTTGATATAAGAAGAATTGAGACCCTCAAGCAGGGGACGGAAATGATAGGGAACCGGACCAGGGCAAAAGTAGTTAAAAACAAAGTGGCGCCACCCTTCAAAGAAGCGGAATTTGATATTATTTACGGTCAGGGCATTTCCCGTGAAGGAAGTGTGCTGGATATCGGTGTAAACCTCGACATCGTGAATAAGAGCGGAGCCTGGTTCTCCTACAATGGACAGAGAATTGGACAGGGCAGGGAGAACGTAAAGCAGTTCCTCAAGGAAAATAAAGAAATCACCAACGAGATCGAAGCGAAAATCCGTGACAATTATGAAAAGGCCTTCGTCAAGAGCGTGGATGCCCATGTTCCTGCCGATGATGAAGACGAAGAACTGGATATATAAAGCTGCACTGGGGGCTTTGAAGCTTTTTCGGAATAAAAAATGCCTTTTTAACGTTGTACAATTAATGTGCTGTGTTAAATTAAGTGTTAACAAAATAATATTGCCTGTGATATAATGGTTGAGCCTGCAAAGTCTACTTTATTTCACAGGCTTTTGTTTTCGGGAGAAAAGATGACCATAACTTCAGTTGAAAAAAGTACAAAAAATAAAGACAGGCTTGCTGTTTATGTTGACGGGCAATTCTCTTTTACCATATCGGAAGAGGATTACGTCAGCTTAAACTTATATGATAAAACGGAAATCAGTCCGGAAGAAATAGACCACATTAAGAACGGTATCAATTACCGTGCTGCCAAGTCCACCGCTGTCAGGTTTGTGTCCCTGAAGCTCAGGAGTGAAAAAGAAGTATACGCAAAGCTTGAAAGTGAGGGTTTTGACCCTGGAACCATACGGAAGGCCATAAAAGAATTAAAATCCATGGGATATATAAACGACAAAATTTATGCGCAGAAATATGTGTTTGACAGGAGTAAACTTAAACCCAAAGCGAAAAGACTTCTTAAGTTTGAGCTTGAAAACAAGGGCATATCCGGGGATATCGCCGATGAGGTTCTGGCAGGCTGGGAAATCGATGAGGTTACCGTAGCCGAAGGATTGATAAGAAGAAAATACGGCAAATACGATTTGAAGGATCCGAAGGTATTATCCAAGGTCAAGGCGTTTTTATTCCACAGGGGCTTTAATTACAGCGTTATTGAAAACGCAATAAATAATTATATGAGTGAGAATCAATGACCTACTTAAAGAGGATCAAACAGGCAATAAAAGAGAATATTCAGCGTTTGAAGTCCGTCAAGGCGTTATATGCCTTTATAGGGGTTCTTGGATTCATACTACTTGTTGCCGTGCTGTCGGGCAGTTATATCATTTACAGGGAAGCTCCCAACAGCAAAGCCGATTTTCCTCCGCCCGCACAGGCAGAGCCCTCGGTTGAGTCCAGGGCTGCGGATACCGATCGGGTCCGGATTGCGGCAACGGTTCCTGAAGCCGTATATTCCACAAGTCCGGGTGCGGTTTCCAACGATGGCGGTTATCCGCAAATCAACGCCAATATCAATCCCGGTCTTTCCACAAATACAACACAGGACACAACTCCGGCTTCCATACAAAAAGATGCGAGAAAACGTCTCCCGGTCCTTTATTATCATGCTGTCGACGATAATATCGCAGGGCTGGAGGAGCTTTTTGTATCTCCCTCCGAATTTGAGAAGCAAATGGCTTTTCTAAAGGACAATCACTATACTGTGATTACCTTTGACCAGATCCATCAATTCAAAGAAATACAAAATCCCGTTATCATAACCTTTGACGACGGATATGAGAATAATTACACCCAGGCATATCCCATATTAAAAAAATACGGCTTCAACGCCACCATCTTTTTGACTACGGGCTTTATGGACAAGCCGCTTTTCCTCAAAAAGCACCAGGTTGAGGAGATGAAAGGCCTTATCAATTTTCAGAGCCATGCCGTCACCCATCCTCATCTGACGGACTTAAACCAGGAGAAGATGGAATTTGAGCTGTCCGAATCAAAAAAGATACTTGAAGCCCTGACGGGCGGAGAGGTAAATGCCTTTGCCTATCCCTTCGGCGACTACAATTCAAAGGTTTTGACCATGACAAAAAAATATTACAAGTATGCGGTGTTAAATGAAGGGGATATCTATCGGGAAGGGGACAACCTGCTGGAGATAAAACGGGTATATATACCAAGAGCCCTTGATTTGCAGGGATTTAAGAAAAAAATCGGTGCCAGGTAGATGAAGAAAACGTAAAAATAAATACCTCACAATGAAAAAGAGACAGGGTACGTCTCTTTTTTGCTGAGTATGGTATATGGTTTATGGTATAATAATTACTGGAAATCGGTGTAAAAGATTTTAATGGAAAGGTTGAACTATGAAGTTCCTGTTTTTTACCGACACGCACATAAGGGGAACAAACCCGCGAAACCGAAAGGACAACTTTTACGAGGCCCTAAAACTTAAATTCGCTGAATTGAAAGAACTGTGCGACAGCCTTGAAATAGACTATGTGCTCCACGGCGGGGACTGGTTTGACAGGCCGGATGTTTCGCCTGCCATCGTCAAGGATTTTGCATTAATGATAAAAGATTTCGGAAGGCCCGTCTATACTGTTTCGGGAAACCACGACATCTACGGGCATAATCCGGAAACCGTCGGAAGGACCATGCTGGGGCTGCTTGAGGGCGTGGGCCTCATAACGTTGATGGGAAACGAGGATGAATTCATTTTAAAGGATGACAGGGTCAAGGTACAGCTGACAGGAAGGCCTTACCGGTTTGATATGGACGGGGAAGACTTCCGCAGGTATTACCTGGTGAAGAAAAGGAAGGACGTGGATTATGCAATCAATATAATCCATGGAATGCTTCTGACAAAACCCTTTTTCGAAGGGATACGTTACACCCTGGTGGACGACATTAAGGACACCGAAGCCGATATAACCCTGGCGGGGCATTATCACAACGGTTTTGGGATTGTTTGCAGAGATGGGAAATATTTTATCAATCCCGGCAGTCTTGTGAGAATAACAAACACCATGGGAGAGATATCCAGGCGCCCGAAGGCCGTATTCATCCAGCTTGATGAAAGGGTAACCGTCAAAGAGCTAGAGCTGAAAAGCGCCCGGGAGGGCGAGGAGGTACTGGACAGAACCCAGCTTGAAAAATCCCAGGACAGGGTCATGCGGCTCCAGCAGTTCTACCGGGAGCTTTCGTCCTCAGGCCGGTTTGACCGGGTGGATATACAGAGGATCATTGAAGACATTGCGGCGGATGGAAACCTGAGTTCCGAAATAAAGGACGAGGCTGTGCGAAGGATTGCCATTGCCCGGGAGAACCTGTCGGAAGGTGAAGAGCCATGAGCGAAGAAATCATAAGCATAAAGAATGTGTCTATCGAAAATTTTCAATCCCATTTAAAGACAAGCCTGGACTTTTCCAAGGGCCTCAATGTGATTGTAGGCCCCTCCGATCAGGGAAAGTCCTCCATTATAAGGGCCATCAAATGGGTTTTGTACAATGAACCCAGGGGAATGGAATTTATCCGGCAGGGAGCCGCCACTGCAAGGGTCTCCCTGACCCTCAGCAATGGTTATACCATTATCCGGGAACGGTCCAAAAGCAAAAACAGGTATACCGTCATAGACCCCGAAGGAAAGGGGCTTGACCTTGAAGGCTTTGGAAATGAAGTGCCGGAAGAGGTGATCAAAGCCCACGGAATACCCAAGGTGGTTTTAGATACCGACATGAGTTCGGCTTTAAATATCAGCGACCAGCTGGAGGGGCCCTTTTTGCTTTCGGAAAACGGAGCTGTGAGGGCCAAAGCTATCGGGAGGCTCACGGGAATTCATGTAATTGATACGGCCATACGGGACTGCCTCACCGATATAAAGCGGGAAAATCAAACGGCGGACAGAACGAGAAAAGAGCTGGGCTCCGTTGAAGAAGGCCTGAAGCGGTATGACGGCCTGGAGCGGATGGAAGAAAACCTGAGAAATTCGGAGAATATTCTGGCTGGGCTGGAGGAATTGCTGAAACGGAAAACTGCGCTGGAAGCAATCAGGGACAGGCTTTCCGCCCTGGAAAAAGAAAGGGCGGAGGCGGAATCGATGCTGGGAAAAACAGGGCAGGTGAAGGACTGTCAGCTGTATATCGGGGAGTGTGAGGCCAGGCTTTTGAAAATCAAGGCCATGGTCAGGCTGAACAGCTCCCGGCGGGAAGTTGGCGCGGGGCTGGAGCAGGCGGAAGCCATCCTCGAAAAAACGGCTCTCTCCGGTGAACTGGAACTTGCCATAAAGGGCCTGACGGAAAAAACGGGCATGCAGGCGGCTTTAAAAAGGTCTCTGGATAAGATGACCCTGTGGACAGGGGAAAAGGAGAAGGTTGAAGCGCTGGCCGCAAAGCTCCAAAACACAGCCGAAGGAGAAAAACTGCTGCACGGTATTGCGGAACGGGAGAGCCGGCTTCAGAAAATAACGGCGCTGAAAGAAAAATATCATCACATCGCGGCACAGGTAAAAGAAGGCAATCATTATATGGAGAATAATGCCATGGAGATTAAGAAATTAAAAAATGAATATGCAGTGGCTTTGAAGACTCTGGGACGATGCCCTTTTTGCAGCAGCAGGATTGATGATGAAAAGCTGAGTGATATTTTGAGGCATTATGAGGAGGTGCATCCATGACAAATGAATATGAGAAAAAAATAAATCAGTTAAAGGAGAGCCTGGACAAAGCCAAAAATATGAGAATAAGGGCCGAGGCAAGGCTGGAGCAGTTGAACAAACAAAAACAGGAGATACTGGATGAAATAAATTCCCTCGGCGTCCGGCCGGAGGAATTGGAATCGGAGATTGAGAAGCTCCGGGGGGAAATCGAGGCCTTGATAAAGAAGGCGGATGAAATGCTGCCGGAGGATATTATAAAATAACGAAGCAGTAATGCCATGGAAAATATAAAAAGAAACGGAGTGTACGCGTTGAAGAAAAAAATTGGAATGGTTTCCCTGGGATGTCCCAAAAATCTCGTAGACAGTGAAGTCATGCTTGGCATCCTCAGCAAGGAGGATTATGAGATAACCCCCAGGGAAGAAGAGGCGGAGGTAATCATCGTAAATACCTGCGGGTTCATTGAGTCTGCAAAACAGGAATCCATCAATGCGATTCTTGAAATGGCCCAGCTGAAAAAGGATAAATGCCGGCTGCTCATCGTATCGGGCTGTCTTGCAGAACGATACAAGGAAAAGATCATTGATGAAATCCCTGAAGTCGATGCCGTCATAGGTACGGGAGGATATGGAGAAATAGCAAAGGTCATAAACCGGGCCGATAAAGGGGAGAGGCCCGTTGTCTACGGCAAACTCCAGGAAATCGACTATCTTGAGAATTCCAGGCTTGTATCCACCACTAAAGGCTCTGCCTACCTGAAAATTGCCGAGGGCTGCGATAACTGCTGTACCTACTGTATTATTCCGGCCCTCCGAGGGAAATACCGCAGCAGAAAAATGGAGGATATCCTGAAGGAAGCAAAAGCACTGGCCCAATCGGGAGTCAAGGAATTGATTCTGGTTGCCCAGGACACCACCAGGTATGGAATTGACATTTATCAAGATAAAAAACTTGTCTCCCTGGTCAGGGAACTGTCCCAAATCGATGAAATAAAATGGATAAGGTTGCTCTACTGCTATCCCGAAATGATCGACGACGGGCTAATCGAAGAGCTGGCGATAAATCCCAAGCTGTGCAAATACCTGGACATACCGTTGCAGCATGCCAGTGACAGGGTGCTCAAGATCATGAACCGGAGGGGGACAGCCGCGGATTATTCCATCCTTATAAAGAAACTCAGGGACAGGATTCCGGGAATCGTCATAAGGACTTCCCTTATCGTAGGATTCCCCGGCGAAACGGAGGAAGACTTTACCATACTTTATGAATTTGTAGGCAAAAATAAGTTTGACAGGCTGGGCGTTTTCACGTATTCTAAGGAAGAGGATACGCCCGCCGCAAGGCTTAGACCCCAGATAAGCAAGCGGGTTAAGGCTAAAAGGTATGACAGTGTCATGGCCCTGCAGAGGGACATAACGTTGGAGTTGAACCGGGAAAGATTGGATAAAATATATACGGCAATGGTGGAAGGCGTGTCCGAGGACGGTATATTTTATTACGGAAGGACCTATGGAGAGGCTCCCGAGATTGACGGGCTGGTTTACTTTACGAGCCGCGAACCCCTGGAGGCCGGAAGCTTTGTGGATGTAAAAATATTGAGTATAGACCAATACGACTTAACAGGAGATGTTGTATATGAATCTGGCGAATAAACTTACTTTATCCAGAATTTTTCTTGTGCCTGTCTTTATGCTGTTCATCATTCCCTTCCCGGATTGGCTGCTGCAAGGCGGTATTCTTGGATTTGGGCGGAACCAGTTGGTTGCTGTGAATGATTTCATTTTGCACTACGGCAATTACATCGCCGCTGTTTTCTTCATCATCGCGGCAAGCACCGATGGGGTGGACGGCTATATTGCCCGCAAAAGAAAGCAGGTAACGAGATTCGGGAAGTTCCTCGACCCCATTGCGGACAAGCTGCTGGTAACGGCGGCTCTCATTGCCCTCGTACAGAGAAATGAGCTGACAGGCTGGGCAGCGATGATTATTATAGGAAGGGAATTCATCGTGACAGGGCTCCGATTGATTGCCGCCGGCGAAGGAATCGTAATATCTGCCAGCAACTGGGGAAAGATAAAGACCGTATCCCAGATGGTGGCGATAGGTGCAGCTCTGGTGAAGAATTATCCCCTGACGCTTTTCACCGACTTCCAATTCGACCAGTGGATCATGTTTGTGGCGGTTATTTTAACCATCTATTCGGGCTATGACTATATCGCCAAAAACATCAAGCTTATCGACTACAAAGAAGGCTAGTGGGAATTTTGAGGAAATTCTTGCATATAGATAAATTATATTATATACTGTTAGCATCAACAATTAGTACCAGGTAATATTTATCGCTGGCGATCGGTTGTTCATGCTCTTTGACAGGAGTCTGAAAGAAATTGAGAGGTGCAGGCAAATGAGCAGGTCTTCCTGCGTGAAGAAGGAAAGACAGTCGTCTCTGTTGGACAAAATAAAAATTGATCCCTTTCTTACCGACGAAGAGTTGGCGGATCAGCTGAATGTCAGCATACCTACCATAAGACTTGACAGGCTGGAGCTAGGCATACCGGAGCTGCGGGAGCGTATAAAAAATGTGGCGGCAGAAAACTATACAAAGGTAAAGACCATCAAGAGCAAGGAAATTGTCGGGGAACTGCTGGATATCACACTCGGTGAGCGGGGCATATCCATCCTTGAAACCGATGAAAGCATGGTGTTTGAAAAGACAAAGGTTGTCAGAGGCAATTATATCTACTCCCTGGCAGAATCGCTTGCGATTGCGGTAATTGACGCAGAGGCGGCGCTGGTGGGGGTAGCCAATATAAAGTACAAAACTCCTGTCCACTCGGGAAGCAAGCTCATCGCAAAGGCTGAAGTCCGGAGAATAAAAGGGAACAATTATCTGGTATGGGTGAGGATTTTTGAAAAGCAGGCAGAGGTGTTCCGGGGGAAATTCATCCTGGTTTCCCTGGAGAAATTCAATTGACGTAGAATTGTTGTAATTACCATTTGATATAGGAGTGAAGATTTTGGTTATATTAGTAGATGCCATGGGTGGAGACAATGCACCTCTTGCAGTAGTAGAAGGGTGTATTGATGCAATAAATCAGCTGGATGGTTATGACATTTTACTTATCGGTGATCAGCAAGAGCTTGAGAGGCTTCTCAAAGAAAAAAAATTCGACAATCCCAGATTGAGAATCCATCACACATCGGAAACCATTACAAACGAAGATTCTCCTACGAAAGCAATCAGGAGCAAAAAAGACTCTTCTATGGTCGTCGGCTTCAACCTGCTGAAGGGAAAAAAGGGTGACGTATTTCTTTCCGCGGGAAACACCGGGGCGCTGCTGGCAGGAGCACTGCTGATTCTGGGAAGGGTTAAAGGGGTTGACCGGCCCGCTCTGGCGCCGGTGCTGCCAAACAAATCGGGACTGACCCTTTTGCTGGATGCGGGTGCAAATACCGTTTGCAAGCCGATAAACTACATACAGTTCGGCATTATGGGCTCCATCTATATGAAGGATGTCATCGGCATAGCCAATCCCAAGGTGGGTTTGGTGAATGTAGGAAGTGAGGACACGAAAGGCAATGACACAATCAAACAGGCCTTTGACCTTCTTTCCAAATCAGCGATAAACTTTACGGGAAATGTTGAAGCCCATGAGATTGTGGAAGGAAAAGTGGATGTTGCGGTTTGCGACGGCTTTGTAGGAAATGTGCTTTTGAAAACGTATGAGGGTGTAGCTACCTTCATAATAAAAGAGATCAAGGATATCTTTAAGAAAAACGTCCTGTCGATGTTTTCCGCCCTGCTGATCAGCAGCGGCCTGAAAGCTCTGAAAAAGAGGACGGATACCTCGGAGTACGGAAGTGTTCCTTTTCTGGGTGTAAACGGCAAGGTGATGAAGACTCATGGACGCTCCGATGCAAAGGCGATAAAGCACTCTATTTTCAAGGCCTACAATTACGGCAAGAGTACCATTATCGACGAAATCAGGGAGCAATTTACCAATATGGAGGTCGAGGATATTGAATAACGCAATGAACGCAGCAGGCATACTTGGAGTAGGTAGTGCCCTGCCTGAAAGGATTTTGACAAACAGCGAGCTTGAAAAGATGGTGGAAACCTCTGATGAGTGGATTACCAAAAGAACAGGAATATCCGAGAGAAGGATTTTAGATAAAGGCGCTCCGGTTTATGAACTGGGAGTGAAGGCAGCGCAGAATGCCATAGCAAGTGCGGGTATTACCGCCGAGGATCTTGATCTGGTAATTGCCGCCACAACCTCTCCGGATTATCTTTTTCCCCAGATGGCCTGCCTGATTCAGGGGAAGCTGGGTGCAAAAAAGGCTGCCGCCTTTGATTTGAATGCCGCCTGCTCGGGCTTTGTTTACGGCATTACGGTAGCCCGGCAGTTTATCGAGACGGGCTTTTACAAAAATATCCTGGTGGTGGGCTGTGAAGGCCTGTCCAGGATGGTGGACTGGGAAGACAGGAACACCTGTGTACTCTTCGGCGATGCAGCCGGTGCTGCAGTGATCGGTCCTGTGGAGAAGGGTTATGGGATCCTGGGGACTCACATCGGAGCGGACGGGACAGGGGGAAATTTACTGACCATGCCCTGCTGCTATATTGCGGAAGAAGACTTAAAGGTCAGAACCCATGAAAATAAAAAAGTCATGTGGATGGATGGGCAGGAAGTATTCAAATTCGCCGTGAAAATAATGGAACAGGCCACGCTGAGAGTGCTGGAAGGTGCCAAGCTGACCATTGACGATGTTAAGTTCGTGTTTCCCCACCAGGCCAATACAAGAATCATCGACGGTGCCCTCAAAAGACTTGGGGTAAGTTCCGACAGGATCCATCCCATCATCCACAAGTACGGCAACATTTCCTCCGCATCCATTCCCGTGGCTCTTGATGAAGCAGTCCGGGAAGGGAAAATTGGTAAGGGTGACAATCTGGTGCTTGTTGGCTTCGGAGGAGGTCTTACCTGGGGCTCGGCTGTCGTCCGATGGGCGAAGTAATGGAGGCTGTTAACGGAGGTTATATGAAAACACAATTATGTGATATCCTTGGAATCCAATACCCCATCCTTCAAGGAGGAATGGCCTGGGTATCCACGGCGGAGCTGGCGGTTGCGGTTTCCAACGCCGGCGGCCTGGGCATCATCGCCGCAGGCAATGCACCTGCGGATTGGGTGAGAAATGAGATTCAAAAGGCAAAAAAGTTGACGGATAGACCTTTTGGGGTCAATGTCATGCTGTTGTCGCCTTTTGTAGAAGAGGTCATGAATGTAATCTATGAAGAGAAGGTGCCGGTGATCACCACGGGTGCGGGAAATCCGGGGAAATATGTAGAAAAGCTGAAGTCCATAGGGACGAAGGTCATACCTGTCATACCCACCGTGGCCCTCGCAAAGCGGATGGAGAAGGAAGGCGCCGATGCCGTTATTGCCGAAGGTACTGAGTCGGGAGGACATATCGGAGAATTGACGACGATGGTATTGGTTCCCCAGGTGGTTGATGCGGTGAATATTCCTGTCATTGCCGCCGGAGGCATCGCCGACAGCAGGGCGGTCATTGCCGCGCTGGCGTTGGGCGCCCGAGGAGTTCAGATCGGCACGCGGTTTCTCTGCTCCGAGGAGTGCATGGTCCATGAAAACTATAAAAATGCCGTGGTAGACGCAAAGGACCGTGATGCCGTAGTGACGGGACGCTCCACGGGACACCCGGTAAGGTCCTTGAAAAACAAGCTCACAAGGGAATTCGACGGGCTTGAAGACAGAAAGGCCACCTTTGAAGAGATGGAAGAACTGGGAAGGGGAAAACTTCAGGCAGCGGTAATTAATGGGGACGTGTCCCGTGGCTCTGTGATGGCGGGACAGATCGCCGGCTTGATAAAAGACATCAAGCCTTGCAGGATTATCATTGAAGATATCCTCTCTGATAATTTAAAGGTAATTGAAAGCATCAAAAACATGTGTGGAGGGAATGGATAACGATGGGGAAGCTAGCTTTTGTATTTGTGGGCCAGGGCGCCCAGAACGTGGGAATGGGCAAAGAGATAGCGGAAAACTTCAAGTCTGCCGATGATATTTTTAATCAGGCGTCGGAAGCCCTGGGTTTTGACATTAAAAAAATGATTTTCGAAGGCGACGAGGAAACTTTAAAGATAACGGAGAATACGCAGCCAACCATCCTCACAACCAGCATCGCGTGCCTTCAGCCTTTGCTGGAAAAAGGCATCAAGCCGGATGTGGTGGCAGGCTTGAGCCTGGGCGAGTATTCCGCTCATGTGGCGGCAGGTACCTTTTCCTTCGGGGGCGCCGTGGCGCTGGTCAAAAAGCGCGGAAAGTTCATGCAGGAAGCGGTTCCTGTAGGAGTAGGCACCATGGCTGCAATTTTGGGCCTTTCCAATGAAGACGTGAAGGAATGCTGTAAGGCTGCTTCCGGCGAGGGAGTTGTTGAGCCCGCAAATTTCAACTGCCCCGGACAGGTGGTTGTAGCCGGAGAAATAAAAGCCGTTGAAAAGGTTGTTGAGCTTTGCAAGGAAAAGGGAGCAAAGCGTTCCATGGTACTTCCGGTAAGCGCACCTTTCCACTGCAGCATGCTCAGGCCCGCAGGGGAAAAACTGGCGTCGGAGCTGGAAAAAATAGAATTGAAGGATATGGGGATACCTGTCGTAACAAATGTTACTGCCGAATATATTAATGATAAATCCGGGGTCAAGGATTTGCTCATCCGGCAAGTCAGCAATTCCGTGCTCTGGGAGGAATGCGTCAATTCCATGCTTAAGGACGGAGTGGACACCTTTGTCGAAATAGGTCCTGGAAAGGCCTTAAGCGGTTTTATAAAGAAAATCAGCAAGGATGTGAGGGTATTTAATGTTGAAGACATGGATTCCCTCAACAAGACCCTGGATGGGATAGGATAAAAGGAGGAATGCATAATATGCAGTTAAAGGGGAAAACTGCTGTTGTAACCGGCTCAGGCCGCGGCCTCGGGAAGTCCATAGCTTTAAGGCTTGCAAGCATGGGAGCGAATATTGTTTTAAATGATATTGCCGCTTCCGACGCAATTGATGCGACTGCCGAGGAGTTTAAGGCTGCCGGTTATAATGTAGCAGTTACTAAGGGTGATGTGAGAAACCCTGAAGATGTCAAAGCCATGGTTGAGACTGCCGTCAAGACCTTTGGAAGTCTGGACGTGCTGGTAAACAACGCGGGTATCACCAAAGACAAGCCCATGGCCATGATGTCTGAAGAGGATTGGGATCTGGTTCTGGACATAAACCTTAAAGGTGCCTTTTTATGTACAAAAGCCGCTGCGAAAGTGATGATCAAACAAAGGAGCGGTAAAATCGTCAATATTGCTTCGGTTGCAGGACGTTACGGCAATCCTGGCCAGGCGAACTACTCGGCTTCAAAAGCCGGTCTTATCGGCCTTACCAAAACTACGGCGAAGGAGTTTGCCCCCAGGGGAATCACCTGCAATGCCGTGGCTCCGGGATTAATTCAAAGCAAAATGACCGACATATTGCCTGAAGAAGTAAGGAATAATTACCTGAAAAACATACCCCTCGGAAGGTTCGGGACACCGGAAGATGTGGCGAATGTTGTGGCTTTCCTTGCTTCGGAAGATTCAAATTATGTGACAGGTCAGGTAATTGATATTGACGGCGGACTGGTTATGTAATATTATCTTAATGTAAAAGCTATTGCTATTCTTTTACATAAGGAATAATAAATAAAATTAGCCCCCTGTGGAAGGAGGTGAATGTATGGTGTTTGAAAAGGTGAAGAAGATTATTGTTGAGCAGTTAGGCGTTGAGGAAGATGACATAGCCATGGAATCGTCATTCATAGATGATCTTGGTGCAGACTCACTTGATATTGTTGAACTTATAATGGCTCTGGAAGAGGAATTCGACCTCGAGATTCCGGATAGTGAGGCTGAGAAGATAACTACAGTAGGTGATGCTGTAGATTACATTAAGAATAACACATAAAAAAAGTCCCTGGTAAGGGACTTTTTTTTATCCTGAGTCGATAGATAACTTTCAATATAAATTGCCTTAAAAATTCAGTAGAGCAGTATTTTAAAATAGGGGGAAGTTGAACATGAAAAAGCGTGTCGTTATAACAGGTGCAGGGGTTGTTTCCTCCCTTGGAATGGGAGTCGACCAGTTCTGGAGCAATATAAAGGAAGGCAGATGCGGTATAAAGTCCATAACCAGGTTTGATACGGAGGGCTATACCACAAAGGTTGCTGCGGAGCTGACGGATTTTGATCCTTCGCAGTACATTGATAAAAAAGAAGCCAAGAGGATGGACAAATTCACCCAGTATGCGCTTGCGGCCACCAAAATGGCTTTTCAGACGTCGGGAATCGACCTGGAAAGTCTGGATAAGGACAGGGCAGGCGTCATTGTAGGCTCAGGGATCGGAGGAATCGAAACCTTTGAAGACCAGCACGCCACTCTGATGGAAAAGGGCCCGGGAAGGGTGAGTCCTTTCTTTATACCCATGATGATAGGAAACATGGCGGCGGGAAGAATTGCCATCGAATATGGCCTCTGCGGCTTTAACGAATGTGTGGTAACGGCGTGTGCCACCGGAAATAACGCAATTGGAGACGCTTTCAAGGTGATCCAGCGCGGCGATGCGGATTTAATGGTCACAGGAGGTGCGGAGGCGTCCGTTACACCTATGGCCTTTGCGGGTTTCTGCTCCATGAAGGCCATGTCTACAAACGAGGACCCGCAAAAGGCCTGCAGGCCTTTTGATGCGGACAGGGACGGCTTTGTTATGGGAGAAGGCGCCGGTATACTCATCGTCGAGGAACTGGAGCACGCCCTCAAAAGAGGAGCCGTCATCCTTGCGGAAATCGTGGGTTATGGATGCACCTGCGACGCATACCACATTACCGCTCCCCATCCCGAAGGCCTGGGAGGAATCAAATGCATGAGCACGGCCATCAAGGATGCGGGTATCCGGCCTGAAGAAGTGGGATATATCAATGCCCATGGAACCTCAACGCCATTGAATGATCCCGGTGAAACGAAGATTGTCAAGGCAGTGTTTGGAGAACATGCCTACAAGCTGTCCATGAGTTCCACCAAATCCATGACGGGACACCTGCTGGGTGCAGCGGGAGCCATTGAAGCCATCATAACCGCTCTGGCGCTGAAGGAAGGATTTTTACCCGCCACAATAAACTACAACACTCCCGACCCCGATTGTGACCTTGACTGTGTGCCCAATGAGGGAAGACGGGCGGACATCAAATATGCCTTATCCAATTCTCTCGGCTTTGGTGGGCACAATGCCACCCTGGCCCTGAAGAAATACGAATAGGCCTGAAGCAATGTACCCAAAGGTGCTGCTGTGCAAATAAATGTGTTCAGGGTGAGGTATAACAGCCTCACCCTGAACCATGTAATTATAAATATTCATGTTGCTTATGGAGCCTTTGTTGGGTAGAATAACTTATGGAACAATAAACTGTGCTCATTACAAAATACCTGGAGGGAGTATGAACGGCTACGAAATGTTGAAGAGCAAGATTGGGAGCCTTGAAGAGAGTATCGACTACTGCTTCAGGGACAAGGCCAATGTCATTCTGGCCCTTACCCACAGCTCCTTTGCAAATGAATTCAAGGAAGCAAAGCTGCAGAGCAACGAGCGGTTGGAATTTCTCGGAGATTCGGTTCTGAACGTGGTCATCAGCGAAAATATCTATTTTAATTACAAGAACCTGTCCGAAGGCGAGATGACCCGGGTGAGGGCCAGCATTGTCTGTGAGCCCTCTCTGATGAAATGCTCCAATAACCTGAACATCGGCGACTATCTTTTGCTGGGCAAGGGAGAGGAAAATACCGGAGGACGTTCAAGAATATCCATTCTTTCCGATGCGTTTGAATCCTTGATTGGGGCCATCTACACCGATGGAGGCATGGAGAGCGCCAAAAAATTCATTCTGTACCAAATGGAGCAGTTAATTGAAGATTCGGTGAAAGGGCTTCTGTTTATTGACTATAAAACACAGCTCCAGGAACTGGTTCAAAAAAACAGCGAGAATAAAATCATCTATGAAATTCTTGAAGAAAAGGGTCCCGACCACAACAAGCTCTTTGTCTCCCAGGTAAAAGTCGCCGAAGCCGTTATGGGCAGGGGAGAGGGAAAAAGCAAGAAAGAGGCGGAGCAGACGGCGGCAAAATGTGCGCTTGAAAAGTATGGTGAAGCCCTTGAAAAATAAGCATGTGGTAATTCCGGTATTTATCCCTCACAAAGGCTGCCCTTATGATTGCATCTACTGCAACCAGAAATTGATCAGCGGACAAATGAAGGATCTGACGGAAGGAGAAATCCGGGGAATTATCGAAGGGCACCTGGCGACGATCCAGACCGGAAGCTTTGTAGAAATAGGCTTCTATGGGGGCAGCTTTACAGGGATCGACAGGGAGCTGCAAATTAACTATTTGAGCATCGCCAATGATTATATAAAAGCGAACAGGGTAAACAGCATAAGGTTGTCAACACGTCCTGACTATATATCGGAGTCTGTACTTGCCTATTTAAAAAAATTCAATGTGGGAACCATCGAACTTGGAGCCCAGAGCCTGGATGAAGAAATTCTGGGGCGCAGCTGCAGGGGGCATGGTGTTCAGGATGTAATAACGTCATCACAACTCATAAGATCCTATGGGTTTGAGCTGGGAATTCAGACCATGGTGGGCCTTCCCGGCGATACTGCCGAAAAAGCCGTAAATACGGCAAAGAAGGTCATTGAGCTTAAACCCTCCATCGTGCGGATCTATCCTACGCTTGTAATAAAAGACACCTATCTGGAAAAGCTTTACCGTTCAGGAAATTATTTTCCTCTCCCGCTGGAAGTGGCAGTGGACATCTGCGCGGTATTGCTGGGTATGTACGGGGAAAACGGGATAAGCGTTATAAGGGTCGGGCTCCAGGCCACGGAAAACATAAACACCGGAGGCGACATTGCGGCAGGGCCTTTTCATCCGGCTTTCCGGCAGCTTGTTGAGGCAAGGCTGGCTCTTCTGAAGATTGAGGGTCAAATCGCGGAAAAGAATCTGGGAGGCAAAAAGGAACTGTTGATTCATACAAAAGCTTCAAATATATCAAATGTGATAGGGCAAAAACGGAATAATATAGCATATCTTAAAGAAAAATACGGGTTTAACAGAGTAATTGTCTCAGAAAGCACTTCCGATTATGATATAAATGTCTAAAAATCCATAGCCAGCCATTATTTTCATGTATATGAAAAAAATATATATTTTTTTATAATCTTGCAGGGATTCAAGAAATTACATAGAATATATATTGTATACATATGTTTAAGTTAGTAGCAATTTTACTTTTGTTTTATTTCCTATCGCATTCACACCAGGAGGTAAGTTATGGAAGTACTTAAGGTTTCATCAACTTCTCAGCCCAAATCCGTTGCGGGCGCTCTGGCAGCAGTGCTCAGAGACAGCAACCGGGCTGAGATCCAGGCGGTCGGAGCTGCAGCCGTGAACCAGGCAGTAAAAGCAATAGCTATCACCCGAGGGTTTGTTGCTCCAAACGGTATAGACCTCGTTGTTATTCCTGCATTTTCAGAAATCAGCATCGACGGAGAAGAAAGGACCGCCATAAAGTTTTTGGTCGAATCGAGATAATCAGTGTCAAGAAACATGTCAGAAATTTGACATGTTGTTTTTTTTAGGTCATTTGCGGGGCAAATCCGACCAAAAGCGATGGGGCTTGATGCCCGGTCGCTTTTATTGCCGGATGCAAAATTTGATAAAAAAGTGGACTTTGTTTCTTCAATATGGTAATATAATGCTGACAATTTAATTATTTAATTACTGAACCTTTAACTGGTCCTGTGAGGCCGGAAGGTGAGAGTTATCGTCAGCAGCAAACCAATATTTATTAAGAAAATCATAACTTCTTACCTTCAGGTAGGAAGTTTTTGTGCTTTATTAGGGCCATCCGGCCTATATCTTAAAAGAATTTGAGGTGCGACATGGATAAAGCTGAAATAATGGACGAAAGCGGTATCATGAGAGCCATAACCAGAATAGCCCATGAAATAATTGAAAAAAATAAAGGTGTTGATAATCTTGCATTAATCGGCATACAGAGGAGAGGAGTACCTCTTGCGAAGATGATCGCCCAAAAAATCAAGGAAGTTGAAGGAACGGCCGTTGCCGTTGGAGTTTTGGATATTACCTTCTACCGGGACGACCTCAGCATGTTGTCGGAACATCCTGTGATTAACGGAACAGCCATCGACTTTCCTATCAATGATAAAAAGATCGTACTTGTGGATGACGTTCTGTACACCGGCCGTACTGCAAGGGCCGCCATCGATGCACTGATGGATATCGGGAGGCCCAGGATGATCCAGCTGGCCATACTCATCGACAGGGGACACAGGGAACTGCCTATCAGGGCTGACTATGTGGGCAAAAATGTTCCCACGTCCAAAAGTGAAGTTGTACATGTAAAATTGCTCGACATCGATAAAGTAAATGCAGTTACAATCGGAGATGTGGAAAAAGGTGTGACGCATTAGATGGTAAGGACACGGTCCTTACTATTTTTTTAAATACACGCTTCAATAAAATCACAAAGGTGGTATGGCAAAATGTTTCTGAAATCAAAGGATTTGTTAGGACTTAAAGAGCTAACCCCGGAAGAGATAAGGCTTATCCTCGACACTGCCAAAACGATGAAACTGGTTCTGACGTCTAACAATAAGAAGACGCCGCACCTTGCCGGCAAGTCCGTTATCACTCTCTTCTACGAAAACAGCACCCGCACCAGGCTTTCCTTTGAACTGGCATCAAAGTATATGGGCGCCAGTGCGGCAAATATCTCAGCTTCCGGCAGCAGTGTTGCAAAAGGAGAGACGCTGATAGATACAGGGAAAACAATTGACGTTATGGGGGCGGATGTGGTGATCATAAGGCATCCCATGTCGGGAGCTCCCCACCTGCTTGCAAAGAATATAAGCGCTTCCGTCATAAATGCGGGAGACGGAATGAATGAACATCCTTCCCAGGCCCTCCTGGACATGTTTACCATTGTAGAGAAAAAGGGCAGCCTTAAAGGCTTGAAGATTGCCATTTTGGGCGACATACTGCACAGCAGGGTGGCAAGGAGCAACATCTGGGGAATGACCAGGCTGGGAGCCCAGGTAAGCGTTGCCGGGCCCTCCACGCTTTTGCCTCCCGGAATTGAGAGGGCGGGAATAAAAGTATATAACACCATACAGGAAGCCTTGATTGAAGCCGATGTGGTAATGTGCCTCAGACTGCAGCTCGAAAGGCAGCAGAAAGGGCTTTTCCCGACAGCCAGGGAGTATTCCAGGTTTTTCGGACTGGATGAAAAGCGGCTGAAGCTTGCCAAGGAAGATGCCCTGGTAATGCATCCCGGGCCTGTAAACCGGGGGCTGGAGCTTTCCAGCTTTGTAATGGACGGAGAGCAGTCGGTCATCAACGAACAGGTAACCAACGGAGTGGCGGTCAGAATGGCGCTACTATACCTTTTGACAAGGAGGAACAGCGGTGAGAACATTAATTAAAAACGGGTTGATTATAGATCCAAAGGCGCAGAGAGAGGGCAGGTACGACATTCTTATCGAAGAGGGGAAAATCGTGGAAATCGGAAATGACATTGAATTTTCCTTGGGCGACGTTATCGATGCGGAGGGCAAATATGTGCTTCCCGGTCTTGTGGACGCCCACTGCCATCTCCGGGAGCCGGGCTTTGAATACAAGGAAGATATCGAATCGGGAACAAGAAGTGCTGCTGCGGGAGGATTTACCTCCATCGCCTGCATGCCCAATACCAATCCGGTGATTGACAATGAAGCCATTATAAAGTACATCATCAATAAAGCCAAAACCGAAGGCTTTGTAAACGTATATCCCATTGGGGCTATCTCAAAGGGGATGAAGGGGGAAGAGCTCTCCGAAATCGGTGAACTCAAATTCGCGGGCGCCGTGGCGATTTCCGACGACGGCAAGCCTGTAAAATCCGCCTCGCTGATGAAAAAAGCTATGCAGTATGCCTCCATGTTCGACATGACGGTCATCTCCCACTGTGAGGACCTGGAACTGGCGGAAGAGGGCGTCATGAACGAAGGCTACTACTCCACCGTACTGGGCCTGAAAGGCATTCCGGCGGCTGCCGAGGAAGTCATGGTTTCAAGGGAACTGATCCTTGCGGAATATACCAAAACACCCATCCATATCGCCCATGTCAGCACCCGGCTTTCCGTGGACTTGATCCGCAATGCCAAAAGGCGGGGAGTCAATGTGACGGCGGAGACCTGCCCCCATTACTTCACTTTGACGGAGGCGGCCTGCGAAGGCTACAACACCCTTGCAAAGGTCAATCCCCCCTTAAGGACGACGGATGACGTGGAGGCCATTATTGAAGGCCTGAAGGACGGTACCATCGATATCATTGCCACCGACCATGCGCCCCACCATATGGATGAAAAAAATGTGGAGTTCAACCTGGCGGCAAACGGACTGGTGGGTTTTGAAACGGCCCTGCCTCTGGCGGTGACTTTTCTCCTCAAGCCGGGGCACCTTACGTTGAGCCAGCTGGTGGAGAAGATGTGTGTCAATTCCTCCAGGATTCTGGGACTGAACAAAGGCACCCTGGAAGTGGGGCATGCCGCGGATATCACCATCATTGACCTGGACGAGGAATTTACGGTAGACATAAACAAGTTGAGCTCCAAGAGCAAAAATTCCCCCTACGACGGGTTCAAACTGAGCGGAACGGTCTATTACACCATCGTCAACGGGAGAGTGGTTGTGCGGGAAAAAGTACTGCTGTAAGCGCGATATCGTTTATTTGTAAAAGGCGCTAATTTAAAATGCGGCCAGTGAGCCACGGATGGCGAATGCACGCGTTGCTTCAAGGATAGAAGCACCACGTGAAGAGCAGTTTAAACTAGCGGCTTTCTTTGCGAAACGATATGGCACAATGTACTAAATTATATATCCGAAGGAGAGTATCATGTTTATCGATGTGCTGATAGAAAAGATTAAGGAAAAGAATAATCCCACGGTGGTGGGGCTGGACCCGAAACTGGAGTATGTTCCAAAGTTCATAAGGGACAGGAGCTGCAGCGAATACGGCCGGGATATAAAAGGGGCGGCACAGGCAATCCTTGAATTCAACAGGAGAATCATCGATGCGGTGTATGACATCGTACCCGCCGTCAAACCGCAGCTGGCCTACTATGAAATGTACGGACTGGAAGGCCTCAAAGCCTTTGCCGGGACAGTGGCCTACGCAAAGAGCAAAGGCTTGCTGGTGATTGCGGACGGCAAAAGGAATGACATAGGAAGCACTGCGGAAGCCTATTCTGCGGCATTTCTTGGACAGACGGAAATTCTGGAAGGAAAAAGAGAGCCGATGTTCGACGCGGATGCCCTTACGGTCAATCCCTACCTGGGGATTGACGGGATAAAGCCCTTCATGGAAGACTGCAAAAATTACGGCAAAGGCATATTCATCCTTGTAAAAACCTCCAACAAATCCTCGGGACAGCTGCAGGACCTGCTCACCCAGGATGGCAGGAGCATTTATGAGGTTGTGGCGGGGCATGTGGACGAGTGGGGCGGGGATCTTGTGGGAAAATACGGGTACAGCAGTGTAGGGGCGGTGGTGGGAGCCACCTATCCCCAGCAGGCAAAGGTGCTCCGTAAGATTCTCAGGCATGCCTATATTCTTGTACCGGGCTATGGAGCCCAAGGAGGGGGAGCAAAGGATGTTCTGCCCTCTTTTCATGCCGACGGCCTTGGAGCTATTGTCAATGCCTCCAGGAGCATCATGTGCGCCTACCAGTCAAGCCTGTGGAAAGATACCTACAGTGAAGAGCAGTTTGACGGTGCAGCAAGGGCGGAAGCCATAAGGATGCGGGACGACATCAACGGAGCCCTGAAGGAAGGATTGTAAAGTATTAAATTTATATAAACGGAGGACAAGAATGAAAGCAATACTTGCATTGGAGGACGGCACAGTTTTCAAAGGCAACGGTTTCGGTACCGACGGGGAGATCATCGGTGAAATTGTGTTCAACACAGGGATGACGGGCTACCAGGAGGTCCTTACGGACCCATCTTACTGCGGGCAGATTGTTACAATGACTTACCCTCTGATCGGCAATTACGGAGTCAACTTTGAAGATGTGGAATCCATCAGGCCCCAGGTAAGAGGCTTTATCGTAAGAGAACTGTGCAAGACCCCCAGCAACTGGAGATCCATTGAAACCCTGAACGAATACCTGAAAAGAAACAACATCATAGGCATCGAGGGGATCGATACCAGGGCTCTTACCAGGATCCTCAGGAACAAGGGCACAATGAAAGGAATTATATCGACGGACCCGGACTTCAAGCTGGAAGACAGAATTGCCGAGATTGAAGCCTATGCGATCAAAGACCCTGTGATGAAAGTGACCACAAAGGATGTGGTCCACTACAGAGGGGAAGGCCATAAGGTGGCGCTCATCGATTACGGCCTGAAGCAGAACATTGTCCGGTCACTTCTGAAAAGAGGCTGTGATGTATACGTATTTCCTGCATGGGCCAAAGCGGAAGAAATCATGTCGCTGGATCCCGACGGCATCATGCTGTCCAACGGACCCGGCGATCCCAAGGACTGTTCGGCGCAAATCGGTACTATCCGGGAGCTTATGGGAAGAAAGCCCATCTTCGGAATATGTCTGGGTCACCAGCTCACGGCCCTTGCAAACAACGCGGATACCGAAAAACTGAAGTATGGGCATCGGGGCTGCAACCATCCCGTGAAGGATCTGGAAAAGGACCTGACCTATATTACCTCCCAGAACCATGGGTATACAATCGTTGAGGAAACCATGGACAGGAGCAGGATGGAGGTAAGTCACCGGAATATGAACGACGGTACCATCGAAGGTGTGAGGTATAAGGATGTGCCTGTCTTTACGGTGCAGTTCCACCCGGAAGCATCTCCGGGACCCACCGACACTGCCTATCTGTTCGACGAGTTCATGGATATGATGAAGAGGAATAAGGCAGAAAAACAATCGAGGCCGCAACTTTAGAAAGGGAGGATGACGGGATGCCAAAGCGCAAGGATGTCAGAAAAGTGCTTGTCATAGGCTCGGGCCCAATTATCATAGGACAGGCCGCAGAATTCGACTATGCGGGGACCCAGGCCTGCAGGGCCCTGAAGGAAGAAAATATCGAGGTGGTACTGGTCAACAGCAATCCGGCCACCATCATGACCGACACGAATATCGCCGACAAGGTTTATATAGAACCCCTTTCTCCGGAAGTAGTAAAGAACATCATTATCAAAGAAAAGCCCGACAGCATCCTTCCCACCTTAGGGGGACAGACGGGTCTGAACCTGGCCATGGAGCTGGCGGAGGAAGGGTTTCTGGAAGAGCAGGGAGTAAAGCTCCTGGGAACTGCTACGGCGGCCATAAAAATGGCCGAGGACAGGCAGGAGTTCAAGGACACCATGGAGCGCATCGGAGAGCCCTGCATTCCCAGCAAGGTGGTCACCACCATCGAAGCTGCTCTTGAATTTGCAAAGGAAATCGGCTACCCGGTTATTGTGAGGCCTGCCTATACCCTCGGGGGAACCGGCGGAGGCATTGCCGCCACGGAAGAGGAACTGAGGGAAATCGGGACCAACGGGCTCCGCCTCAGCAGGGTTACACAGGTTCTCATCGAAAAAAGCATTGCCGGGTGGAAGGAAATCGAGTATGAGGTAATGCGGGACAGCAAGGGAAATGTCATCACCGTATGCAATATGGAAAATATCGATCCCGTAGGTGTCCACACGGGAGACAGCATCGTGGTGGCGCCATCCCAGACGCTTGCCGACAAGGAGTATCAAATGCTCCGCTCCGCCTCTTTGAAAATAATCTCCGCCCTTGGAATCGAGGGGGGCTGCAATTGTCAGTTTGCCCTTCACCCCACCAGCTTTGAATATGCCGTCATCGAGGTCAATCCCAGAGTCAGCCGTTCCTCCGCCCTGGCATCAAAAGCCACAGGCTATCCCATTGCAAAAGTGGCTACTAAGATTGCCATCGGTTACGGGTTGGATGAAATACAGAATGCGGTGACGGGAAAGACTTATGCGTGCTTTGAGCCCACCCTGGATTATGTGGTTGTGAAAATCCCCAAATGGCCTTTTGACAAGTTCGTAAAGGCAAAAAGGACCCTGGGAACCCAGATGAAGGCCACCGGAGAGGTCATGGCCATCAGCAGCTCCTTTGAGGCGGCCCTTATGAAGGCAATCCGTTCGCTGGAGTTGGGTCTGTTCACCCTGGAGCAGGACCTGTACAAAAAAATGACGGGGAATGAGATCTTTGAAAAGCTCAAAGACATCAACGACGAGAGGATATTTGTCATTGCGGAGGCTGTCAGAAGGTCCATACCGGTAGAGGACATCCATGGCATCACACAGATCGACGAATTCTTTCTCTGCAAGATCAAAGAGCTTGTGCTGATGGAGGAAAAACTCAAGTCCCTGCCGGTAGAGGAGCTTACGGAAGAACTTCTCCGGAAGGCGAAAAAAATGGGCTTTACCGACGGTGTCATTGCCAGGTATGCAAAATCCGAGAAAAGCCGCATACAGGCGCTGCGGAGGGAATACGGCATATGCGCCACCTACAAGATGGTGGACACCTGCGCGGCGGAGTTTGAAGCGGTCACACCTTATTACTATTCCACCTATGACATGCACTGCGAAGTGAAAGAGTCCGCCAATAAAAAGGTGCTGGTCATCGGCTCGGGTCCCATCCGGATCGGTCAGGGCATTGAATTCGACTACTGTTCGGTGCACTCGGTCTGGGCGCTGAATGAAGAGGGCTATGAGACAATCATCGCAAACAACAACCCCGAGACGGTGAGCACCGATTTTGACACCTCCGACAGGCTTTACTTCGAGCCTCTGACACCGGAGGACGTGGAAAACATCGTAGAAACGGAAAAACCCGAAGGGGCTATCGTGCAGTTTGGGGGACAGACCGCCATCAAGCTCACCAAAGCCCTGGATGAAATGGGTGTGAGGATTTTCGGCACCGAGCCCAGGTATGTGGACGCAGCGGAGGACCGGGAAAAATTTGACGCCATCCTTGAGGAGCTTGACATACCAAGGCCCAGGGGTCGCACCGTCTATTCCCTTGAGGAAGCCATCGGCGCCGCCAATGAATTGGGATATCCCGTGCTGGTGAGGCCTTCCTATGTTCTGGGAGGACAGGGAATGGAGATCGCCTTTAACGACAGGGATGTCACCGAGTTCATGGAGATTATCAACCGGGTGAAGCAGGAACATCCCATCCTGGTCGACAAATACATGATGGGCAAGGAAATTGAAGTGGATGCCATCTGCGACGGCGAAGACATACTGATTCCCGGCATCATGGAACATCTTGAAAGGGCGGGGGTCCACTCCGGCGACAGTATATCCGTTTATCCCACCCAGAGCATCGACAAGAAGATGAAGGAGATCATCGTGGATTACACCCGGAAGCTGGCAAAGGCCCTGCATGTGGTGGGAATGGTAAATATACAGTATGTCCTCTACAACAACAAGCTGTACGTCATCGAGGTGAATCCCAGGTCCAGCCGTACGGTACCCTATATCAGCAAAGTGACCGGCATCCCCATGGTAAACATGGCCACCAAGCTGATGATGGGAAGGAAGCTGGGGGATTTCGGCTTCGGAACAGGACTGTACAAAGAACCCGACTACATCTCGGTAAAGGTGCCGGTGTTCTCCTTTGAGAAGCTCCATGACGTGGATATCAGCCTGGGACCGGAGATGAAATCCACCGGCGAAGTGCTGGGGATTGCCCGGACCTTCCCGGAAGCCCTGTACAAGGGAATTATCGGTTCCGGCATCAAGCTGCCGAAGAAGGGCGGAGGAATCCTGATGACGGTCCGGGACACCGACAAGCAGGAGCTGGTACCTCTGGCAGAGGAATTTGAGAAGCTGGGCTTTACCCTTTACGCCACGGGAAAGACCGCCAACCTTTTGAATTCCTCGGGAGTTGCGACCAATGCGGTCAAAAAGATTGACGAAGGAAGCCCCAATATTCTGGACCTGATCCAGTCCGGAAAGGTGAGCCTGGTAATTAACACGCCTACCAGGGGAAGGAAGCCCGACAGGGACGGATTTAAAATAAGGAGAAAGGCCGTGGAAATATCCATCCCCTGCCTCACTTCCCTGGACACGGTAAAGGCCGTGCTGGGATGCCTGAAGCTCGGGAAAGAGGTAGGAGAACTGGAAATAGTGGATTTATCGGTCTTTGGAGGTAAGTGATGCCGAAGGTTTTGAAGGAAAAAATCGTGGGGCTGGAGAGGCTGGCCCCGGCCATCTATAAAATGACCATACAGTCGGAGTATGTTGTGAACCATGCCCTGCCGGGACAATTTGTAAATGTCCGGTGCTCGGAGGGCATCAACGCACTTTTGCGGAGGCCCATCAGCATCTGCAGCATCGACAGGGGCAGCAGCACCTTCGACGTTGTTTTCCAGATCAAGGGGATCGGAACGGAGTACCTGTCACAGAAGCCCGTAGGCTCGGAGGTTGATATCATCGCTCCCCTGGGCCGGGGCTTTGATATTTCGGCAGGCGATAAAAATATTGCCGTCATCGGCGGAGGTATCGGCATATTTCCGCTGCTGCAACTGCTGCGGGAAAGCAAGGCTCCCGTCAAAAAGGCATTTCTGGGCTTTCGCAGCAAGGACTTCATTGTTCTGGAGGAGGCCTTCCGGGGCCTGGCGGATGGGCTCTACCTTGCGACCGACGATGGGAGCGCAGGTTACCACGGAGTTGTCACCGACCTGCTGGTAAAGGAACTGGAAAAGGGAAGCATCGACATGATTTATTCCTGTGGCCCCACGCCCATGCTTAAAAAGGTGGCGGAGGCAGCGGGAAAAAACAATGTCAAATGTCAGGTGTCCCTTGAACAGCGCATGGGCTGCGGAATAGGAGCCTGTCTTGTGTGCGCCTGCAAGACCAGGCTGGGAGAGGAATGGGAATACAGCCACGTGTGCAAGGACGGCCCCGTGTTCTGGAGCCACGAGGTAATATTTGAAGTGTGACAGGGGACGGTTCTCCTGACACACTCCGGCACAAATCTGGAGGTAGGAATGAATAAGGTGAAAAACGTGTCAGAGAACCGTCCCCCTGTCACGCAGAGGATACGCAAAGAGAGGTATGAAGGAAGAACATGCAAAAGCAGATAGATTTAACGGTAAATATCGCGGGCTTGAAGCTGAAAAACCCTGTTATCGCCGCTTCCGGCACCTTCGGCTTCGGAAGGGAATACGCGGAATACATGGATTTGAACAAATTGGGGGGGATTTCCGTCAAGGGGCTGAAACTGAAGCCCACCCCGGGCAACAGGCCTCCCAGGATTGCAGAAACTCCCGCCGGTATTTTAAACAGTGTGGGGCTTCAGAATCCCGGGGTTGAAGCTTTTATCAAGGAGGAAATTCCCTTCCTGAGAAGCTTCGATACCGCCATCATCGCCAATATTGCAGGCAACACCGTGGAGGATTACTGCGAAATGGCCCAGATACTGGGAGAGGCCGACATTGATGCCATCGAACTGAACGTCTCCTGCCCCAACGTAAAGGATGGCTGCATCGCCTTTGGAAGCACTACCGCTGGCATAAGCCAGGTGGTAAAGAGCGTAAAGCCCTATTGCAAAAAGCCTTTGATCGTGAAGCTCACGCCCAATGTGACGGATATAAAGGAAATTGCTGCCGCCGCCGAGGCAGCGGGAGCCGATGCCCTGTCACTCATCAATACAATTCTGGGAATGGCCATCGACATTCACCGGCGAAGGCCCATCCTTGCCAACAACATGGGAGGCCTGTCGGGACCGGCGGTGAAACCCGTTGCCGTCCGGATGGTGTATGAAGCCTCCAAAACCGTGAGCATCCCGGTCATCGGCATGGGAGGAATCTCCGGCGGGGATGATGCCGTTGAATTCATGCTGGCGGGGGCCTGCGCCGTCATGGTGGGAACCGCCAATTTCGTGAATCCTGCCACCTGCGTGGAGGTTGCCGATGGAATAGAAAGCTATTTAAAAATACATAACTATAGTAGTGTGAAAGAGATTGTAGGAACGCTGGAATTGTGGAATACGTGATTATATTTGTTAAACAGGCATTGTTTTATTGCAAAAAGGCTTTAAAGCCCCCAGTGCAGAGGAGAGCAGTGCTAATTCAATCAACAGGAGTGAAGGAACTTGAAAACACGGCTTATTTTTATACGGCATGCGGAAGCCGAAGGAAATGCCAAAAGGGAATTTCACGGCTGGACCGATGGGGACATTACCGAAAAAGGGCATATTCAGGCTCAGAAGGCAGCGGAAAGGCTGAGGGATATTCCCATCGATGTGCTCTATTCCAGCTCCATGAAAAGAACCCTTCAAACGGCGGAATACATTTCCCGGGTTAAAGGTCTGCCGATTATCCGGACGGATAAAATGAAGGAGATCAACGGAGGAGACTGGGAAGGGCAGAAATGGGAGGAACTCCAGGACCGGTGGCCGGTAGAGCATGACACCTGGGAGAATAGACCCCATCTGCACAGGATGCCCAATGGAGAAACCATGGAGGGCTTCCAGCAGCGGCTGATCACCGAGGTAATGAAGATCATCAATGCCAACATGAGGAAAAACATCTGCATCGTAACCCATGGAACCGCTATCCGGGCCATGATGTGCCGCTTTTTCGGCTGTGACCTCGAAACCATGCTGGAGATCGAATGGTACGACAACACTTCAATTACGGTGGTTGATTATGAAGCGGGTAAATTTCAGGTTGTGCTTGAAGGAGATGCCTCACACCTGGGCAGGGAACTGAGCACCGTTCAAAACCAGGCGTGGTGGAAAGAGTATAAGAAAAATTTTGAGGAGAGGCAAACCAATAAATAATTTGTGGAGGTTGTTATGGACAAGTCAAAAGAAAAACTCATATCCTGGCTTTTTGAAACCAAAGCCATCCGGGTGTGCCCACAGGACAGGCCCTTCTGGTATACCTCGGGAACAATAGGACCTTATTATATCAATACCCACTTTTTATATGGCAGCGAAGAGAAGGCAAATGAACTGCTGGGCCTTATCGATGCTGAAAAGCAGAACCTGCTCCAGTGCCCGTTGAAGGTGCTGGAGGCCACCAGAGCCAATTACGGCAGCGATCCCATTTATAAAGGGCTGATCGATGAAATGCTTGGCTATATAAAAAACAACATGGATTTGTCGTCCATCGGGTATATCTCTGGCGGAGAGAGAAGGGACTGGTTTTTCTCCCTGCTGATTGCGGAGATGCTGGATAAGCCTCACCTGACGATTTACAAGAATCTGGACTGTGTCGTCAATTACAGGGGAAGTGTGTCGCCGGAGGCAGAGCTGGAGGGAAAAGGCGTCCTGCACATCGCGGATTTGATTACCGAAGCTTCCAGCTATGAACGGGCCTGGATACCTGCAGTGGAGAAGGCCGGCGGGAATTTCAAATACAGCCTGGTGGTGGTGGACAGAAAACAGGGCGGAGAGGAACTGCTGGGAGGTAAGGGCATAGAATCCCATTCCATGGTGGACATCAGCAAAGATTTCTTTGCAAGTGTATTTGCCCTCGGCATCATCAATGAACAGCAGTACCGCATGATTTCAGAATACATAGACAACCCCAAGGAGTCCATGCGGGAATTTCTCATGAGCCATCCGGAATTTCTGGAGGCCGCCCTGGCCGTGGGAGACAGGACCAGTGAGCGGGCACGGCTGTGCGTGGAAAAAAATATCTACGGGTTGACGTGACTTTACTTTTACAGAAAAAGAATAGGATGTATAAACTTTTCATTATTTTTCAACTTGAGCACATTCCCTGTATTTGGTGGGAGAGGTTCCGGTGACCTTGAGAAATACGTCGCTGAAATATCTCGGGTCACTGTATCCCACCATTTCAGCCACCTCATAGGATTTCATCATGGTGCTGGATAGCAATGATTTTGCTTTTTCAACCCGTACCCTTGTGAGGTAGTCTACGAATTTTTCGCCGGTTTCATTCTTGAATAACTGGCTCAAGTAGCTTAAGTTGATGAAATACTTGCCAGCCAGGTCATTGAGGTTTATATTGGTATAATAATAGTTGTCAATGTGAATCTTAATTTCCTGTATGATCTTTTTCCCATCACTTTTCTTTAAGTCGGCAAGATATTCGGAAACATTTGAAATACAGCTTTTAAGCAGCGAGTTCAGCTCATCGAGGGTATTGCACCTGGATAGATATTCCTCTGAAAAGATGTCCTCTTGAAAGATATTTTCAATACTCCCTCCAGATTCTTTCAAAAGCCGCCCAAGCATAATCAGTATTTCCAGGCAGAGGGTCTTGACATTGGAATAACTGATATTTTGGTCTTTAATGGTCTCAAATACCGAATCGATGGCAGCAAAGGCTTTTTCCACGTTCCGGGAGCCAATAAAAGAGTATAACTGCTGCTTCTCGTTTTCCGGGATAAAAAATGTAATCAGGTTGGAGTTGGGGACGAAGTCTATATGCACCACACAGTTTGGTCCCAGTACGACTTTTTGTATGGCAGCGGAATAGGCCTCCTGGTAAGATTCCGAAAGGGTTGACAAACCTTCGCGGCTTTTACCGATTCCGATGCTCACCGTGACCTTCAGAACCTTGCGCAAAGCTTCAAGGAGCTGTTCGAAATGCCTGAACATGTATTTCTCGTCAATATCGGTATGATTTATCACCAGCACAATCTGGTTTTCCTTTTTCAGATTCTCAAAAGCAACAACGGTTCCAAGAGGCAGGAGGATTTCTTCAGCAATATTCATCACGGCAAATTTAACCAGGGGGATGTCCTCTCTTGCGGAGAAATCCGGGATGGAAGCCATATCGTCCAGCAAAAGGACTGCAACGGTAAACTGCTTTCGCGTAAAAGCAACGGAAAGCAGGCTCAAAGCCTTTGATATCTGGTTGAGCTCCAGCTCACCGGCATAATTGACGGCGTCTGTCAAAAATTTATTTCTTAAAAAGACGGTATTGCTCTCAGCTTTGAATTTCAGCTCGTTCAAATAGGCCTTCTGGGAGCTTTCCTTCTTCAATTTTTTTTCAAGGCTGTCGATGATATCCTTCAACTCATGGTTTTTTACAGGTTTAAGCAGATAATCTTCAACGCCGAGGACAATGGCCTTCTTGGCGTATTCAAAATCCTGATGGCCACTGATAATGATGAACTTTATATCGCTGTACCTGCTCTTCACCTGTTCGATGAACTGAAGCCCGTCAATTCCGGGCATGCGTATATCCGTAATGACGATGTCCGGATGAGCCGCATCAATGAACTCCATCGCCTGTTCGGCACTTTCCGCTTTACCCACAATAACGGCATGGGGAATGAGCCGTTCAATTTTCAAGGCGATACCGTTCCTGATGATGGCCTCATCATCAACGATCAGAAATTTTAGCACTGCTATCATCTCCATAATTATAGAATATGGCAGGGATGGTGACTTTTACCGAGGTCCCCCTGCCCTTGCCGCTTTCGATGCTGAGCCCGAACTGCTCGCCGTAGTATAGCTTGATCCGGGCATTTACATTTTTAATGCCGATACTGTTTTTACCTGAGCCAACAACTTCCGCATGGACGATTTCTTCCGAAAGGGATGCCCTGAGGGCCTCAAGCTGCGGAGTATCCATGCCTGTGCCATCGTCTTCCACCGTCAGAATAATGACGTTGTCCAGCTTCTTTCCACGTATTTTTATCGTGCAGCAGGATTTTTTATAATCCATTCCGTGAACAAGAACATTTTCCACAATAGGCTGGAGAATGAGTTTAACGATCTGGTAGTCGGTAACTTCTTCGTCAATATCATACACCACTTTGAATTTTTCTTCAAAACGCAGCTTCTGGATATACACGTAATTCTGAACATGGGCTATTTCGTCGGATATGCGGACAACTTCCTTTCCACGGTTGATGCTGTACCTGAATATGTCTGAAAGAGACTGGCAGGTGGCACTGATCACCTCAATTCCTTCCGCTTCCGCAATCACGTCCATGATCTGAAGGGTATTGTAAAGGAAATGGGGATTGATTTGTGCCTGCAGTGCGTTTAATTCCGCTTCCTTTTTCAGTATGTCGGCTTTATACACCTTTGAAATAAGCTGTCTTATCTGAAGCAGCATCTGGTTGAAGCTGGAGCTGAGCTCTCCCACTTCGTCTTTGGATTCTACGGGCACGCTTATGTCGAAATTTCCCGACTCCGCCTTTTTCATATGGGCGCGGAGCCTGGAAATGGGCCTGGTAATGTTGCCGCTGAGAAGTACGGCCAGTATGAAGGCCAGAGTGAGGCAAAAGATGATCGTCAGTATGATGAAATATTTCAAAGTGCTGATGTTTTTAAAGAGCACGCTTTCAGGGATTACACTTGCCACCGTCCACTGTGTATCTGACGATGTATTGAAGGTGACAAGCATCGGACTGCCATCGACATTTTCCATGATGCTGCCGGTTTTTTCGACGAGCAGCCTGCTTATATAGGGGCTTCTGAACTGCATGGAAATATACTCGGTATTGCTGTCATAGATGATGGTTTTATTGTTGTTGACAATGAAAATTTCATGATAGTTTGTAATATCCAGGTTGTCGAGAATGTTCCTGAAAATATCGGAATTTACATCGACGAGAATATAGCCGATGGATTTTCCGGTAGTGGTATCACTGATTTCCCTTATATAGGAAAATACCTTCTTGGGCTTACCCTCAACAATGATGCCGTCCTGCAGGTGCGTGGGCAGCAAAAGAATTTTCTGCTTGAGGGATTTCATGGTCTTGAACCACTTGGCGCTTGTGAAGATATAATCGGGGCGCATGCTGTTATGGGAGCCCTTGTACATATATACTTCGCCGTTGTAACTGAAAATGTAAAGGCCTTCGATATAAGGCTGGAGACTGGAGACGGCACTTATCCTGCCGCTCACGAATTCATCGTCGGACAGGGCTTCAAGGACGGGACGGCTCTTGTCTTTCTGAAGAATTTTTTGGACGCCGGGATCGGAAATGATTGACACCGTCATTCTGTCCAATTCCGTGAGAGACAGGTCGATATTGCTGTTTACCTGCTGCAAAAGCTCGGAAACGTACTTGGAAACTTCATTTTTGATGGAAGCCTCAGATATGTTGTATGCAAATACACCGACGATTAAAAGGGGGAAAAATATGAAAACAAAGTAGGATGACACCAGTTTTCTTTTCATACTTGAATTTTTAAATATATTTGTTAACATAAGAGAGAGGGATTTCATCATATGGCTCCAATAAATTCATGATTCTATATGTATTTCAGCACCAATGTATGTGGGATATAGCTTTAAATATATCAAAGTTAACAATAAAGTTCAAATATATATTTTTACATAAGTTTGCAATTACACTTCAAAAGTCGTTTAGGGAGGTATGCAGGTGAAACAGGGACCATCAAAGCTTGTCTGGGTACTTATCGTTTTTCTGAGTGTGTCGGTGAGTGTAAATATATTTTTAGCTGCCAAATACCAGCACCGGCTCAAAGACCAGATAAGTCCGGACCAGGGCTCAAGTCAGACGGCGTCGGGAGAAGAGTACATCTGGATAGCGCCCATGACGGAATACTCAATGTTTGTAAACCATGATATAAAAGCACTGCGCCAGTTTGAAAGGGACATGGGAGTGAAGGTATCGGTGGAGGGACCCAAGAGATATGACATCCTTGGACAGGCCAGGGCCATTGAGTCGGCCATTGCGAGAAAACCTGCGGGAATCATGGTGATAGGGACCGAAAGGCAACTGGTTCCGGCAGTAAATAAAGCGGTAGCAGCGGGAATCCCCACAATAACTGTCGATGCGGACCTGGTGGAGAGCAGCAGGCTGGCCTTTGTGGGCTCAGACTGGTTCAACATAGGGGTCAAGCAGGCGGAAACCATGGTGAGGCTCATCGGAGGCAAAGGCAAGGTGGCCGTCATGGGTATCGGCGGGGCGGACAATATGGAACAGGGCTTTGACGGCTTCAAAAGTGTAATCAACAACTATCCCGATATTGTACTGGTGGGCGAGTATGACGACATGTCGGACGTAAAAGAATCCCAGAGGCTCACCGACGCAATACTGAAAGAGCACAGTGACATTGCAGGAATCGCGGGCTTTGATTCCAACAGCGGACCCGGCATAGGGAATGCCATCAAGCAGGCCGGCCTGGCAGGCAAGGTAATGGTGACGGCTGTGGATATTGAGCCGGAGCACCTGACGCTTGTAAAGGAAGGCGTCATTCAAAAGCTTGTGGGACAGAAAAGGGAGGTTTTCACCTATTACGGTGCAAAGCTGCTTTACGATATGAACCATGCGACGGTCTCCTTAACTGAAAATGACAAAAGGAACAGCATAACGCCGGTTCCATACATCATTGATACCGGTTTGATCGAGGTGGATCAAAACAATGTGGATTCCATTTCATCAAAGTAGAAATAGGAGAGCTTCGGAGGTGTATACGTGAAACGGTTTATGGTTGCGGCAATCCTTGCCGTCTTGGTGGCAAGCGTGGTTTTCAGCTACAAGTTCTGGACGGGAGAGATGATATCCAAATCAAAGAATGATCTGGTGAATTCCCCCAAGGATGTTAAAAAGATAAGTTTTATCCATTGGGAGTACTTTCCCTTGGAAATATTCAACAAGTTTTCCGAGGAACATCCGGACATCAAGGTGGAATTTCAACAACTGAATGAGAATTATTATCCCCTGGTACAGAGGACACGCATTGCCTCCAGAAGCGACATCAGTGTAATGGGCGTCATGGAGAGTGATTATAAGGATTTTGTCTTTAAAAATTATTTGTCGGACCTGACAGGCAATAAATATCTTGAGAACTACAGGCCGGAGGTCAGAGAACGTGTCCGGGCATTGACCGTGGGAAACCGGGAATATGCAATCGCATACAAGGACAGTGTGTACGGTGTCTGGTACAACAAAATACTTTTCAAAAAGTACAATTTGGAAGTACCTAAGACCTACGAGGAGTTCTTAACGGTGTGTGAGACACTGAAGAAAAACGGCGTACAGCCTTTGGTGATGGGTGCAAGGGACGAATTGAGAGGAAATTCACTCTTCCTGCTGAGGTTTCCAGAGCTGGTGAACAAGGATAAGGAGCTTCTGGAGAGGCTGAAAAACAAATCCATCCGATGGGCAGATCCGGAGGTCAGCAGCCTTCTTAAGGAAATCGGCAGCTTTGCCGACAAAGGGTATATCAGCAAGGATTCCGCAAACCTCACATATCACCAGGCCTTCTGGGAATTTTCAAAGGGCCACGCGGCAATGACCATCATGGGAGATTGGTCCATAAATATGGCTTCCGAGGATATGGAAAAGATCTGTGAGCCGGGAGTATTTCCGATCCCTTACGGTACGGACGGCGATATAAGAATTGTACCGGGAAGCTATGCGGGAATGTTCCTTGGGATTTTTCCTGAGTCGGCGCACAAGGAGGAAGCAAACCTTCTGCTTGATTTCCTCAGCAGGCTTGAAATAGCCCAGCTATTTACCAATTATACCATGTGGACACCCACCATCAAAAACGTCGATACCAGCAGGCTCAAATACTATGAACTGTGGAATCCTTTGAGAAAGCTTGAACGCTTTCCGCCGCTGACGGATGTTGTAAGCAATGATATGCAGGAAATGCTGGGCAAAGGCTTCAGAAGCCTGCTGATAAAAGAGAAGACGTATGAGCAGCTTGCCCAGGAGCTTCAGAGCGTCCAGGACGGGAATAACGGCAATTGAATGAACGATTTATGGAACAGCACCTTCCGGGGTGCTTTTTTTGTGCTCCAAAAAATTTCCCCTATAAGACCTAAATTCTATCACATTAAAAT